>SCSX01000005.1 GCA_004297825.1 Spirochaetota bacterium | reverse complement strand
GAATACAACACCAAACGGTATCATGCGGGCATTGGTTATTTAAAACCATTTGATGTCTTCCATGGAAGAGGGCCGGCAATCCTGGCGGAACGCAGGGAGAAACTCAAACAGGCCCGTAATACAAGACTTGAACGAAACAGGGAATTGAACAGCAATCTACTGGAGGATTTACCAGCTTAATTCAACCGAAAATAATTCCCATTTGGGTGAAGCGAAACACGCTAGCTTACGAGTTTAGACCTGAGATTAATCCTGTCTCGGTACTTTGATGGGGTCTGCCCTGTAATTTTCTTAAATACGGAGTTAAAGGTTGATTTTGAATTAAAACCTGTCCTGAATACAATTGTTATAATGCTCACATCGGAATTTTCAGGATCGTCAAGGATGGCGGTAGCTTCCTTTATGCGGTATTCGTTTATAAATGTGTAGAAATTTTTATTCAGCCTGCTGTTTATGACTATTGAAAGGTGATGTGCGGGGATCTGTACTTTCTCCGCCAAGTCCTTTATTGTGATGCTTTCTTCAAGGTAAGGCTTATTATCATTCATATACCGGATCAGCTTCTCAAGGTACTCATCCTGCATCTTCTCATCAATATTCTGCCTTGAGTATTTTTCAGATTCCGATGAATTATCGGGACCCTCCACAGCCTGTCCAATTTCGATATTCTTCCTGAAAATTTCCGGCTGATTGATCAGATGATACGCTGTGATAAAAATTATGATCTGCATAATCATATTCATTGCAAAAATCATCGAGTTTTTTGCGTTAATCCAAAGTTGAGAGGACAGGAATTCAATACACCAGAGAATAAGGGCAAGGAATGAAAATGATGTAATCTTCATAAGCCAATTGAGACTCATCTTTTCAAGATCGGAATAATAGTTTTCGATTTTATTATGGTATCTTTTCAGTAGTACTATGGTGTATATTATATATATAATAGAATTGAGAAACCCGGCACTTATAATAATTAAAACTATAATTCTAAACTGCGGAATCTCAAAATATGTCCAATTGAAATATTGAGCTGCAATTATAAAAATGCCAAGGGACACGAAGAATATTATATATTTAAGCAGATGTTTCAGCTCAAATTTTTCGAGAAGCCCGGCTATGAATAGTACATATTGATAGATAAGTGCCCCTAATATTGAAATACCAGGTATGGCAAAAGATGCCAATATATATGTTGGAATTTGATTATCCAATTTGTGCAGATAAAGTATGAAGAAATTGGAGGAGGTAATAAAGAGAAAAGCCGCAAAGAATATATTTGCTTTCCTGTTCTTATCCATAACAAACAAAATGAAAATCAGCAGAACTACCTGTGAAAATTCAGCAATTGCAAGAAAATCAAGAAATTTTGGCATCAGTTTTCCAGTCCCGCACGGTTCTATTATAGTAATTTACATAATATTTGTGATTATGAAATTTTTAAAGTGTGAAATCAATTATACAGTAAAAAATTATTGTCAGCGGAATAATCATTCCGCCCCGCAGCCCTGATTACATTGAGCATCAGTTTACATTAAAATAAGATTAAACGCAATCCTATTAATTTAATCATCGCAGATCCAATAAATCATGAATAAGGCGATTGTAAATTGGCTTCCTCTTCCTGATGGCGCATGAATTCTTCTTGAAAAGCCCGTCTGGTTGGCTATACTGCATCAATAGTGAGGTACAATCATGTCCGAACACGCACCAGCCGCCCCTAACGACTGCCCGATCCAGGACGCGTTCCCTTTCCGGACGCAGTTCACCTTCGAGTACCTGCTCGACTACTGGCGCGCCGTGGACCCCGCGAGCCCCTTCCGCCACATCTTCGACGCGCGGATAAAGCCGCTTATCGACGGGAACCATCCCCTGCTGGATCCGGACAAGGCCCAGGACGCCCTGAAGCAATTCCCCGAAGCGATCGCGGACCTCATGAGCATCGCGTTCTCGCCCGCGCAGTCGGCGACGACCATCGCGGCGGCGCGCCCTATTAGCGATTACCTCCCTTTTTACGTGACGGACAGCTACCGCGCGTATTTCGGCGACGCGATGGACAAGGTCCCCCTGGAGGAACTCGAGGGTGTCGCGTACCGGGTGCTCCTCTTCATCTATTCCTGCATCCTGAAGGAGTATTACGACTTCGAGGTGTTTTACGACAGCTCCATGATCGTGAGCTTCCGCGAGCCGGGCGACGGGCTCCTGAAATACTTCAGTACCGCGATCGACGACCGGTTCGCGCGCGTCATCATGGTGTCGCCTCCCCCGGAGCTTGGCCCCGAGGAGAAAAAGCTTTTATCGGAAAACCTGAACGACACCACGCTCCTCATGAAGCTCATCCCGCCGTCGCATTTCGAGATACGCGGCTTCTCGATCGTGAACAAGACCGATGTCACCGCGCAGGAGATCGTCTCCGAGATCAAGCGCGCGCTCCTGGACAAGGACTCGATTCTGAAACGGGAAAATTATCAGCGACTCCAGGACCTGATACGAAGCCTCCTGCGCAAACCGCGCGTAATCCTGTCGCTGGCGGCGGTCCACCACGACCGCGTGCTCGAGCTCTCGGAGGCACCCGTGCACTGCGCGACGCCGGACTGTATCTACAGGGACTCCAGCCACCACGAGCTTTCCTTTTTCGCGGGTTCGATATTCGAGAAGGCCGCCGGACAGCGCGCCCCCTTCTTCGTCAACGACCTCGAGGACTACTGCGCGGGCGAAGCCCACGGCGACGCGGACGCGAAGCTCCTGGCCAAGGGTGCGAAATCCGTGCTGGTCCAGTCGCTTTACCTGGAGGACCGATTCCTGGGACAGTGCGTGCTCTCCGCCCCCGAGCCCTACGCATTCGACCCGCTCAACCTCATGAAGATGAACGACGTCTTCCCGCTCTTCGCGCTCGTGATTGCGCACGCTCTGGAGGACTTCGACAACGAGGTGCAGACGATCATCCAGGGGAATTTCACCTCGATCCATCCCGCGATCGAATGGCGCTTCCGCCGCGCGGCGATGAACCTGATCGACCATCACGCCGACGAGGGAGGGGGGCAGATAGAGCCCATCCTCTTTGACGGCGTGTACCCGCTCTACTGCACGAGCGACATCCGCGGCTCTTCGACACAGCGCAACGCCGCGATCCAGGAGGACCTGCGCAGCCACCTCGCGCTCGTGCGCGCCATCATCGACAGCGCATCGGCGCACCGCGCGCTTCCCATCCTGGACGAATTCCGCTTCCGCATCGACGCGTTCCTGGGCGAGCTCGCGGGGGGACTCGTGAGCGGCGACGAAATCGAGATCATGCAATTCTTGAAGAGGGAGATCGAGCCCAGCTTCGACGACCTGCGCGGTTTCGGCGCCGATACGGCCGCGGGCGTGGACGATTACTATTCCCGTCTGGACGCGGAGTCGGGCACCCTCTACCATAGACGCAGGGACTTCGACGAGAGCGTCGACCTTATCAACAAGTCGATATCGGCCCACCTCGACCGTGTGCAGCCGGAGGCACAGGCGATGTTCCCCCACTACTACGACAAGAACACGACCGACGGCGTGGACCAGAACATGTATATCGGCGCCTCCCTGTGCGAGGACGGACGCTTCGACCGCATGTATCTCCGGAATCTGCGCCTGTGGCAGCTCATGACGCTCGTCGCGGTCGCGCGCCTCACGCACGAGCTCCAGCCCCGCCTCAAGGTGCGCCTGGAAACCACGCACCTCGTCGTGGTGCAGGACATGCCCCTCACCCTCGTCTTCAAGACCGACGAGAAAAAGCTCGCCGTCGAGGGCGCCTACAACATTCGCTACGAGATCATGAAGAAGCGGATCGACAAGGCCGTCGTGAAAGACACAGGGGAACGGCTGACGCAGATAGGCAGGATCGCGATCGTGTACTCCCAGGCCTCCGAGGCCGCGGAATACCGCCGGTACATCGAGTTCCTCACGGAGCGCGGCTACCTTGAGGGCGAGGTAGAAGAGTTCGTACTCGACGATCTCCAGGGAATCAAGGGGCTCCGCGCGCTACGCGTGGGGATCAACCTTGCCGCGACCGAACAGGCGGACAATCTCGTGGAGATGTTCAGAAGCGCCTGAGGGCTAATAGTCCTCTCCATAATGCTGCGATTTGAATTTTAAATTGTTTAAAATAATAATAAGAATAATAATATATGCGGTGAATTCGGCTCCCATTGCCAGATATTTATTCTCATTTGTCATATAACCGAAAGTTTCAATAACACACACCAGCGCCATCAGTCCATACGCAATTGCCATCAAATGCGGAGTTTTTTTCCAGCGTGTGAAATACCCGTATATAAAAACTATTGAAGCGAAAAGGACGGAACTCCAATGAATAAATAATAACCACTTCGGAAACTCAGGATTACTATATGGATTCCAGGGAACAGTTGCGAAAAACCATTCGAGCATTCCCCCACACGACCAAATTCCAAGAAAAGCATGAATAAGAATCAAAGCATATCCAATAAGGGTAAATATTGTTTTCATAATTTTAATTCCCGGCGAGCGCGTTTCATATCAAACCCGCTCCCATCTCGTACGCCTGCTTCATCGCGGGTTTTCCCTTGATGTCTCCCTTGTTCCAGGCACCTGTTCCGTAAATGATTCCCTTTTCATCCGATCCTTTTAGCAGTGTGGTGAATCCCCGGAGTCCTTCAATCGTTCTTTCCATTGACTGCCTGCCGGCATCCGCGGCGGTCATGATGAATGGGGCTCGAGGACAGGATTAACACTTTCTTGCTCATGTTCGTCGTCCTCCCGATCCTTAATAATGAAGCGTGCGCAGGCCCCTGCGGAATTCGGTACACTCCTTGAGGTCGTGAAGTTCCTTCCCGTTACGGGCGCAGCAGCGCCTTGATCGCGCGGCGCTCGTCCATCGCCCGGTAGCCCTCGGCTACCCGGTCGAGGGGCAGGGTCAGATCGAAGACCCTGCCGGGTTCGATCTTCCGATCCCATACCAGGCCGATCAGCTCCGGCAGGTAGCGGCGCACCGGGGCGGGGCCGCCGTGGAGACGGACGTGAGAGAAGAAAAGCTCCTGCCCGTCGATCTCTACACCGTGAGGAACGCCTACGAAGCCTACGGATCCGCCCGGGCGGGCGCAGCGTATCGCCTGCAGCATCGCTTCCCGGGTACCGACACACTCCAGCACCGAGTCGGCCCCGATCCCGCCGGTCAGCTCCTTTATGCGGGCCACACCCTCATCGTTGCGCTCGGTCACGATGTCGGTCGCGCCAAACCCCCGGGCCAGTCTCTGCCGCGTCTCGTGGCGGCTCATCGCGATGATGCGCTCCGCGCCCTTGATCCTCGCCGAGAGCACGCCGAGAAGGCCCACCGCGCCGTCGCCTACGACCACGACCGTCTTGCCTGGCCTTACATCCGCCGCGTCGGCGGCGAACCAGCCGGTGCCCAGAACATCCGATGCCGTTAGCAGGCTCGGAATAAGGTCATCCGGCGGAATGCCCGGTGTGGCGACCAGCGTTCCGTCCGCAAGCGGCACGCGCAGCATCGGCGCCTGCGCTTCGCTCATAAATTCCCGCTGCACGCATGATGACTGGTAGCCGAACCGGCAGTGGGGGCAGGTATTGTCCGAGGTGGCGAACGAACCGACAACGAACTGGCCCGGCTTGATGGATTTAACCGCACGTCCAGTCTCCTCGACGATGCCGCAGTACTCGTGCCCCATCGGGGTCGGCCGGGTAATGGGGTTTATGCCGCGGTAAGGCCACAGGTCCGAGCCGCACACGCAGGTTGCGGAGATCCTGATGACGGCGTCGGTCGGTTCTATGATACTTGGCTCTTCGCGCTCTTCGAAACGGACGTCGCGCGGACCGTAGAGAACGGTAGCTTTCATGTTCCAGCTCCTTGCATCGAATATTTTTTCCTCATGATCTAATCCTGACGAATGTTCATCCTGAAGTCGATTATCGCCGTGACTTCGGGCGGCATTTTTCCCAGCCACACGGATACCTCGCGCTGCGCGCCCTGCGCATCCCGTCCCCATACGGCGAGACCGTCAAGCACGGTCGATCCAGGGCAGAGTTTCGAGATATCCGTCACGCTCCTTCCCAGGCCGCTTCCCTGGTGCGTGCAGAATGGCACGATCGTTTTTCCCTTGAGATCGTATTCCGACAGAAAGGTTCTCACCGGCGCGGGAAAGGTTCCCCACCAGATGGGATAGCCGATAAAAACAATATCGTACGATCCGATATTCCCGATCCTTTCCTTCAATGCTGGCTTGTATCCGGAACCAAGCTCCTCTTTCGCCCGTTTCTTTACCTCTTCGTAATCCCCGGGATACGGATCGACCGCCCTGATCTCGAATACATCGCCGCCTGTCCTCCCGTGTATCTGATTTGCGATCTCGCGGGTATTGCCCGTGTGTGAAAAGTACACCACCAGGACCTTTCCGGTACCCGAAAACGGCAGAGCTTTTTTTTCGCCTTCCTTTACCGTATCCGATGCCAACGGATTATCCTGGGAGCACACGCATGCGGCCATAATCACGAGCGAGGCAGCAATTACCGGTAAGCTGAAATATTTATTTTTCATGTATGCCCCCCTTCAAAACCCTTTTACCCGATCGACGCGCGATGAACGCGCCTTTCATTCACCCTGGAGCGAGTTCCCCGTATAGGTAGACGGCCATGACTCCGCTTTAGACCGTAATCAGTTCGTACTTTCCGTTGCCCATCTTCATCTCCTTCATATACGACAACTGGCGCAGCCCCTTGCGGGATTCGATACGTTCCCTGAGGTCGTGAAGCTCTGCCTCGGGAAGCCCGTACACCATATCTATGGAAGCCTGTTCCACGGCCAGGATATCCGTGGAGGCCAGGATGCCCAGGTCGCGCGCCTTGACCGGGGCGGCGCGTGTGCCGGCACAGTCGCAGTCAACGGACATGTTGCGCAGCACATTGATAAAGACGATCCTTCCGCCGAAATGATCGATGGTGGCCTTCGCCGATTCCACCATGTTTTCCTGGAAGGGCTCGCCCTTCAGCCAGGTCGCGTAGTCGTCATTATCGGGGGCGGCATGGACCATCTTCTTGCCTATGGGCCCGTCCGCGCAGCCGATGGCGATGTTCTTTTCGATTCTTCATTCCTGGTCATCGTTCATCCTCCATGGCTTATATGGTTCATCGCGCCGGTCAGCGGCCGACCCTCTTTTCAAGATGTGCCGGATAACGGGCCCCCTGCACGGTGATGCCTGACGCCGCGCGTTCGATCTCGAGGAGATCGTCGGCGCCCAACGCCACGTCGGCCGCGCCGAGGTTCTCCTCGAGGCGATGCAATTTCGTAGTGCCCGGAATGGGAAGGATCCACGGCTTCCGGGCGAGCAGCCAGGCGAGCGCTATCTGGGCGGGAGTCGCGTCCTTATCCCGCGCGAACGCGTGGAGCCAGTCTACCAGGACCTGGTTCGCCTTTCGGTTTTCCGGGGTGAAACGGGGAACGATCGTGCGAAAGTCGCCGTTGTCAAATGTTGTGTTTTCGTCGATCTTTCCCGTGAGGAAACCCTTTCCCAGCGGGCTGAACGGCACCAGGCCGATACCGAGTTCCTCCAGCAGCGGTAGTATTTCCTTCTCGGGCTCCCTCCACCACAACGAGTATTCGCTCTGGAGCGCGGTGACGGGCTGGACCGCGTGCGCGCGGCGGATCGTCTGCGGCCCGGCCTCCGAAAGACCAAAGTGCTTCACCTTGCCTTCCCGGATCAGGTCCTTGGCCGCCCCCGCGACATCCTCGATTGGCACTTCCGGGTCGACGCGGTGCTGGTAGTAAAGGTCTATCGCGTCGACCTTCAATCTTCGGAGCGAGCCTTCAATGGCTTTCCTGATGTGCTCCGGGCGGCTGTCCAGCGCGCTCCAGTGGGTTTCCTCCGGGGTGGCCGGTTTGAACCCGAACTTCGTGGCAATGACCACCTGCCCGCGGAAGGGAGTCAGTGCCTCGCCTACAAGTTCTTCGTTGGTGAAAGGCCCGTATATCTCCGCGGTATCGAAAAAAGTCACTCCCCGCTCCACGGCGGCGCGTATGAGCGCGATCATCTCTTTCCTGTCGTGAGCCGGGCCGTATGCGAAGCTCATCCCCATGCAGCCGAGCCCCAGCGCCGATACCTCCAGGCCGCTTTTTCCTAATATACGCTTTTGCATAGTTATACTCCCGTTCAATCCAGCATTTGCTTCATGCTCCGTTCGTCCCATGTCCAGTCCCGGGGCACGGTTATAAAACCACATGTATTCAGTCGCGGAAACGCTACGGAATTAACATATCGCCGGCGCCCGAATCTGGCAATGTCCGATCCTCCAGTTCATTGCCTGATTCTACAATATTGGATTAAATATGTTGTTTATTCGTCGATTTTATGATACATTCGTACAGGGAGAACGAGAAATGGCCGTCAACACGAATGAAACGAAACGCATGCAGATGATTGAGATGCTCTTGTCCCATCTGCCTCGGGAAGGCGTGCTGACCTCCACGGTGAAAGGGGTCAAGCTATTCAGGATCGACGAATCCTTTCCGCGTACACCCAAGGCCTATGATTCCCAGATCATCATCATGGCGCAGGGAATGAAGCGTGTCTTCCTGGGAGAACAGATTTTCACCTATGACCCCTTCAACTACCTGGTCCTCTCCGTTCCGCTACCGATCGAGTGCGAGGCGATCGCACAGCCCAATGAACCCATCCTGGGACTGACCGTCTCAGTCGACCCGCAGGTTGTGGGAGAGTTGCTGCTGGATATGGAGAACGCGCCTTATGACGCGGAATCGCTTCCCATGGGGATCTACGGGGCTCCCCTGACGGACGGCATGGCTGACTCGGTGCTGCGGCTGCTGCAAGCCCTTGCCTCCCCGGCGGACGAGCGGATACTGGGTCCAATGATCGTGAGGGAGATCATTTACCGGGTATTATGCGGCGAGCACGGCGGGGCCCTCAGGGCGTTGGCGTACCGCAACCGGCGCTTCTTCCAGATCGCGCGCGTGCTCAACAAAATTCATGAATCCTACGACGAGGTCCTGGACGTGAGGACACTCGCCATGGAAGCGGGGATGAGCGTTTCCACGTTTCACAGCAGCTTCAAGGCGGTGACCGACGCATCGCCGCTTCAATATATTAAAAGCATCAGGCTCCACAAGGCCCGTGCGCTCATGACGCAGGATGGCCTCAACGCGTATGCGGCGGCCTTGCGCGTGGGTTATGAAAGCCCTTCCCAGTTCAGCCGCGAGTATAAGCGCTTTTACGGCATAACCCCGGCGAGGGACGCGGTGAGCATGCGAAACGCGGATGCGGAAACTGCCTGATTCAGTACGGCTTCTGTCCCATGTAATTTCCGGGAGGGCTGTAACGGCAGACGAGGATGTCGTTGCCCCCGGCCTTGGCAAGACCGCATCCTACTTCCGTGGTGCCGCGCCAGATTACCTGGGTGTAATGGCCCACGTCCTGCCACCTGCCCGACGTGCTCACGTCGGGAAAGGAACCATACTTGAAATACTTTTTCTCGCCCCCCCATCCGTCCACCATCTGCGTGAAGCTGAAATAGCCCGAGGTCCCCATCCACAGGTTTTCCCCCTCGCCGGTGCCGGTCGCATGGACCAGGCTCCCCTTCTTCGCGAGCTCTTTCGCCCACGCCTTCGCGTGCTGCGCGAGGGTATCGGACCAGGCGAGCGCCGGAAGGCCCAGCTCCGCGCGATACCTGTTGTGTGCGGCGAGCACCTCCGCAATCGCCTCCTTGTCGCCCGCGTAGCCTGGATCGCGCATAACGGCAAGGTAGGCGAGCGCGCCGGTGAAAAGGGCGAGAACGGTTAACACTGGAATCAGTTTTCTCATGATGCACCTCATTCTTAGTATTGCGAACAGAGCTTCCTTTCCCATGATGCCCGCCCGTTCCGTGTATCTGCACAGCAGGCTGTTTAATATAGGATCATCGCACAGAGAAGTCAACCCCAAACCGCGCGCCTTGCAAACCCCGGCCGCACAGCCGTCCCGAAAAAGTAATTGTCTTTGTGCCGCGCCCGGTAGTTCAATGGGCACTCTTACGTGAATCGATACGCCGCGCAGCGTGGAATACCCTACGGCATCTCGGGGGCCGATACGCGCGGACGCGATTCACGGTACGCGCCGACAGAAGGAAACCGCGGGGGATTCTAGCTCGAAATGAACTGGTACGAGGCGATTAATTTCTTCGCCGTGGCGACGGCCGTGCTGGCCTCCGCGGGACTTCTCGTCCGCCGGCCATCGTTTCGCTCGATCATGCTGGCGTTGTTCCTCCTCTTTTGCGGGTACGCGCACCTCCTGATCTTCCTGTTCGAGTCAGGCCGGTTCGTGGATTACCCGCTCGTGGCCGCGCTCTATTTCACGCACATTCCCCCCGGTCTCGCGGCGGGCCCCCTGCTCTATTTCCACGCCAGGAGCATGGCCGGGGACGCGCATGGACTGTCGCGCCGCGACTGGGCGCATTTTCTCCCCGCCCTGGCGTCCGCCATCCTTCTCGCCGACCGCTTCACCTGGAGCGCGCGCGAGAAGATCGCGTTCGTCGAGGATTTCCTGCGCGGCGGTCACGCCGCGTACCGCTACGCGCTCCTCGCGCTGATGCTGTACGTGCTCGCCTATACCGTCGCGGCGTTTTTCACGATCATGCGGCGCCTGCGGCCGGGGAACCCCGTCCACGCGCGCATCGCCGTCCTGGAATTCAGCATTCTGGGGATCGCCCTCATCGTCATCATAAACGGGCTCGCCCTCTTTTTCCCTTACCCCGCGTTCACGATGTTCGAAAACCTGGCGACGAGCGCCGGCCTCGCGGTCATTTTCCTGCTCATCCAGCGCTATCCGCACATCTTCCGGTATGCCGACCTCTCTTCGGGCGATTCACCCCCGCGCACTTACCTGGCCGGCGTGGACACCGGGGTCCTCAGGGCGCAACTCGTCGCGCTCATGGAGGATGAGAAATTCTACTGCGACGAGGACCTTTCCCTGAAGCGCCTCGCGGACGCGCTCGAGGTGACACCGCACCAGCTTTCGGAATTCCTGAACGACCGGTTCGGCAAAAACTTCAGCACCTTCGTGAACGGGTACCGGATACTCGAATCCCAAAGAATTCTCCTGGAAGAGCCCGCACGCAGCACGCTTTCGGTCGCGTACGCCGCGGGTTTCAATTCCTACACGTCGTTCTACAACGCATTCCGCAAATCGACGGGCATGTCCCCCGGGGAGTACCGGAAAAGAAACCGCCGGCCCTGATCGCCGGCTCCATGGTACATTCCGATTTATAACACGGAATGAGCCCATGCATTCCGTGTTATAACGCCGATTGATTGAATTTCAATTTCCATGCTACCCTCATTGCGGTCATGCCGGGGCAGCGGTTCTTTCCGCCCATCCGGCCGCACGATACCTGTTGAGCGGAGGTCTTCCATGAGATTAACGACGGTTCTGGACGCGGTACGGCAGCGCACGCTCTTTGCATCAATACGCTCCATGAGGGCTCTGACCCCTTACTACAGGCTCAGCTTCGCCGCCTCGGCGTTCTCCTGCGGTCTTGTACGCCTGCTCGTAGACGGGCCCCTTCCCTTCGAGAGGATCGCCTCAAAACTCGCGAAGGATGCGGGCACCCATCCAGCGCTCCTGGCGTGGCTTCGGCTGGGCGTGCGTGTGGGTGAGCTTCGCGAGGGCGCGCGCGGCTTTTCCCTTAAAGGGTACTCGCGCATGATCGCACCGCCCGGACGCGACCCCCATGCGGCCCTGTTCCAGGAGGCGATGAGCCTGCACCATGACCTCATCATGGGCACGCCGGGAAAGTGCGCACGCGGCGAGAAATGGCGCCTTGAGGACCACGACGGCCGGCTTATCGCGCGCTCTTCGCGCCTGGGCGAGCCCGTGATGATGGAGGTGATCGATCGGGCCATCCCGCGCAGGGGCGCCGTGCGGCTCCTCGAGATAGGATGCGGGTCCGGCATCTATATCCGCCGCGCGGCGGAGCGGAACCCCATGCTCACCGCCGTGGGGATAGAGCTGAATGCCCAGGCCGCCGCCTACGCGCGCGAAAACATGAAAAACTGGGGGCTCGATAGACGGGCCGTCATCGAGAACACCGACATCAGGAAGTACACCACCGGTGAGCGCTTCGATTTCGCGAGCCTGTACAACAACATCTATTACTTCCCGGCCGGGGAGCGCCTGGAGCTTATCCGGCATGTGCGCTCCTTCCTGAAGCCCGGGGGGATGCTCCTCGTAACGACGCCGTGCCCCGGCGGGAGCGCCCTGAGCGAGATCCTGAACCTCTGGAGCTGTGCCACCAAGGACTGCGGGCCTCTCCCCGCGGTTGATGAAATGGAAGGCGTGCTCCGCGAGGCGGGGTTCGACCGTGTGGGGTCCCGGAGCCTGCTTCCCGGGGACAGGTTCTACGTGTTCACCGGGCGCGTGCCGTCCGGCGGCGCTCAAGGACGCGCATAACCCTTACGCCCGGGAGACGGTGCCTCTACGCGGGGCGCACCTATCGCGCAAGGGCACCCGTCTCCCGGGACCAGCGTATCGGTCCCCGGGGTTGTCTCTGATATCAATGCGGCCGGGTACGTATTAATAGCTGAACAGCCTTCCATGAATGACCGGTAGTATCTGCGCCCCGCGCGCCCCGGGCCTCTTCTATTATATACGTCGATTACGGTCCAAAAAATGTCCTCCCGGGGGGTTTTTTATTGACACTGGGGGGGCCCCGCGCTTTATTTTATGGATTCATGGCTAGGGCCGCGGAAGCGTAAAAAGAGAGGCTTCGAAGGGCAACGATGGCGCACATAACCATAGATTTCGAGAGATGCAAGGGCTGTTATTTCTGCATCGAATTCTGCCCGCGCACCATAATAAAAAAATCCGGCGAACACAACAAGCAGGGCTATTTCCCCGCCGAGTTCGACAAGGAGCAGGAGGAGCGCTGTACCGGCTGCAAGACCTGCGCCCTCATGTGCCCCGACACCGCGATCGAGGTGTTCAAATGACGGACCTGAAACTCACCAAGGGCAATATCGCCCTCGCCGAAGGGGCGCTCCAGGCGGGCTGCCGTTACTATTTCGGCTATCCCATAACCCCCCAGAACGACATCCCCGAGTACCTGGCGCGCCAACTCCCGAAGCTCGGGGGCACCTTCATCCCCGCCGAAAGCGAGATCGCGTCCATCAACATGGTCATGGGCGCCGCGGCCGCCGGGAAGCGCGCGATGACGTCGTCCTCCGGCCCGGGGATTTCGCTCATGCAGGAGGCGCTCTCCTACATGGCGGGGTCCGATACTCCCTGCGTCGTGGTGAACATCATGCGCTGCGGCCCGGGACTGGGGGGCATCTCGCCCACCCAGGGCGACTATTCCCAGGCGGTGCACGGCGGCGGCCACGGCGACTACCACAACATCGTGCTCGCACCGGCATCGGTGCAGGAGATGTTCGACCTCACCATCAAGGCCTTCGAGCTGGCCGACAAGTACCGCAACCCGGCCATGGTCATCGCCGATGCGATGATCGGGCAGTTCCAGGAGCCCTGCAGGCTCACCCCGAAGGAGCCGGTCGTCCTCCCCGAAAAGCCGTGGGCGCTCACCGGGCGAAAGGGTCGCACTCCGCAACTCATCAAGAGCCTCTACCTGGGCGACGGAGAGCAGGAAGCGCACAACATGCTCCTCGTCCGGAAGTACCGCGAGATACAGGATAACGAAGTCATGTGCGAGGAATGGCACCTTGACGACGCGGAGGTCATGATCATCGCCTTCGGAACGCCCTCCAGGGTGGCCAAGACCGCGATCATCCAGGCCCGCGCGCAGGGAATAAAGGTAGGGCTGCTTCGTCCCTTAACCGTGTTCCCGTTTCCCTCGAAGCAGGTGTACGAACATTCGTCGCGGATACCGAACGTGCTCGTCGTCGAGATGAACACAGGCCAGATGCTGCGCGACGTGCAGATAGCCGCGCACAAGGACGCGCGCATTCATTTCTACGGACGCCCCGGCGGCGGCTTCCCCTACCCGGAGGACGTGCTGCGCGAGCTTAAAAAGGCAATGGAGGGGGCATATGAACGCAGTCTTTAAAAGGCCCGAGAGCCTCAATCCCGCGCTCACGCATTTTTGCCCCGGCTGCACGCACGGCATCGCGCACCGCCTCATCGCCGAGGCGATGGACGAGCTGGGCATCGTCGACCGCACGGTGGGCATACCCGGGGTGGGGTGCTGCGTGTTCCTCTATACGTATTTCCCCATTGACGTGCTCGAGTCCCCCCACGGGAGGGCCCCCGCATGCGCGACGGGTATGAAGCGCGCCCAGCCGGATAAAATCATCTTTTGCTACCAGGGCGACGGCGACATGGCGGCGATAGGCACGTCGGAGATCATCCACGCCGCGAACAGGGGCGAAAACGTTACGGTCTTCTTCATCAACAATTCCGTGTACGGGATGACCGGCGGCCAGATGGCGCCCACCACCCTACTGGGGCAGCAGACCACCACGAGCCCGTACGGGCGCGAATTTAAAAACGAGGGCTACCCCATCCGCATGGCCGAGATGCTCGCGACCCTCGAGGGAGTGGCGTATTCCACGCGGGTTTCCCTCCACAGTCCCAAGCACGTGAACCAGGCGAAGAAGGCGATCATCAAGGCCTTCGAGATGCAGATCAACGAGATGGGATTCTCCGTGGTCGAGATGCTCTCGACCTGCAACACGAACTGGCGTGTCTCCCCGCTCGAGGCGCTCAACGTAATCGAACGCGAGATGATCCCGTATTACCCGCTGGGTGTTTTTAAAGAGAGGACGGGAAAGGATTTCCTGTAGACCTCATCCCCCCGGCCCCCTTCTCCCCTGGGAGAAGGGGGGGACTCAGGGAATGCAGTTTGTATGTTGAAGTCGCCTAATAGACACAGGTAAATTGATCGAATGAAAGTATTTCCCCGCACACCCCTCTCCCGCGGGAGAGGGGCCGGGGGTGAGGTAACGATATGTATTATGACGTGATCATGGCGGGCTTTGGCGGGCAGGGAATACAGATCATCAGCCAGATCGTGGCGGTGGCCGCGATCAAGAAGGGGTTGTCGGTGACGTACCTTCCCTCGTATGGCGTCGAGAAGCGCGGGGGGCGCACCAATGTGACGCTCGTCGTGTCGGACGGGGAGATAGGCTCGATGGTCACGAACACACCCGTCTCGATTATCGCCATGGATACCATCGCGCTGGAGAAGTATCAGCCCATGGTCACCCCGGGCGGGCTCGTCATCGCAAACACGAGCCTTATCGCGAAGGAGCTCCTGTCCCGCGACGATATCGACAACCTCCCCATCCCCTGCAACGAGGAGGCCATCGCGATGGGAAACTCCAGGGTCGCGAATATGATCGCGCTGGGCGCCTTCATCGCACGCGCGCACTTCCTTGAATACGCCGATATCGAGGGCGTCATGCAGGAGGTCGTGCCCGAGAGACTCAGGCAGACCATCCCCGGCAACCTCGCGGCGATACGGCGCGGGATGGAGATCGCCGCGAATGGGAAACGTTAACTTGCTCGTTGGCGAATGAACAACCTCTTCCTTAGTGCTTGACAATTCCGGGGATCGTATACATTATGTGTATACGAGGTTTCAAATGGTTAAAAAGCTGATCCAACACGGCAACAGTTCCGCGCTTATCATCGATAAGGCGTTAATGGAAGTTTTAAAAATCGATGCGGACACTCCGCTGGAAATCGCCACGGACGGGAAAAACCTCTTCATCTCTCCAGTTCACAATGAAAACCGTACCAAAGATTTGCATACGGCGCTGGAAAAGCTCAACAAGGTTCACGGGGCGACTTTGAAGCGGCTCGCCGAATAATTCGCAATGCCGGAATTTTTAACCCTCGCAGATATCGTAGAAATCCACAAGGACCAGATAGCGCGGTATGGCGGGATGACGGGAGTTCGAGACATCGCGTTGCTGACTTCGGCGCTCGCCATGCCGGAAACCAGCTTCGACGGAAAACTCCTCCATGCCGGCAATTTTGAAATCGCCGCGGCATACGCGTTTCACCTATGCCAGAATCACCCTTTTATCGATGGGAATAAGCGGGTCGCCCTGATGGCTGCGCTGGTATTCCTGGAATTAAACGGAATTCAGATTCAAGACCCCGCCGGCGAGCTCTACAGGATGATGATGGGGACGGCGAACGGCAGGTTAGGCAAACCTGAAATTGCGGAGATTCTCAGGCGGCTTGCAACGGGCGCCCGAACTGAAGGGGCGCCGCCGCAATTGCCCTTACCGTAGCCCCTGCACCGGCGTCTCCTTGTCGAACGACACCACCACCTCGTAGCTGATCTCCTTCTTCTGGTGCGCCGGAATATCGATCATCCATTTCCTGAGCCCCTGCGCGTAATCCGACGACTTTTCGAACTCCGCATCCTTCGTGTAGGACAGCGAAAGGTTCTGGACCTCGGCCTTTATCTTCTCGTTGCGGGAAACGGGCGTGTTGTCCACGACGGTGACGGACGCCTGGGCGGGGAGCTGATTCTCCACGGTGATCTTGTAGGTGTAGAGTATGCGCCGGTTCCCCCCGAAAAGGCCCGAGGTGTCCTCGTACTTCTTCACGAGCTCCTTCTGCGCCGTTATGCGCGATTCAAGACCGAGCGCGACCGTTTCCTCCTTGCCCTTCGGGGTGAACGGCACCTCGGCCTTGCCCATGAACTCGTTTTCCAGGAATATCTGCGCCTCCCCTGCGAGCCAGGGAAGCTGGGTCGAATTTGAGATCTTCACTTTTAAAAAGCCCTCGCGCGCCTTGGCCGGTATGACCTCGTAGTAGAACTTGATTTTGTCGCTCTCCTTGAGCGAGTACTCCTGGACGTACTTCTTCTGCTGCTTGGTCGTGGACGCGATGCTCTGCTCGAGCGGAAGCCCGATCTCCATGAAGGGTCCTTTTTCGCTCACCTCTGCCTCCGGTACGGGGGCGTATTCTTCATCGCCTCCGCCGCCGTCCTTCTTGGCCTTTTTCATCTCCTTGGCCATGGCAACCTTCGACGAGGCGTAATCGGCCGCGCCGGACGCGCCCTCGATGTCCCGCGCGTAGCGGTGCCCGATGTCCAGGTACCAGCCCGCGAGCACGGGCGGACGTATGGCCTGCGAGGGGGAACCGGTCGACAGGGCGAGCTCGACCGCCTTCCAGTCCTCGCCCGTGTGCTGGTAGATGTTGGCGAAGACGAGCAGGCTTATGGTCTTGTTCTCGTGGCTCGCGCGCACGTCGTAGAGCATCTGCCAGGAGGTGTCCGGGATCAGGTAACTGAAGGTAAAGAGGGCCGCGTCGTCCTTCGAGGAAAATATCTGCACCAGAAACCGCTTCTCGATATCGATCTTCTCGGTGGGTTCGTTCAGGAGCCTGCGCTTCTCGGCGTACTTCTCGGTGGTCTGCGCGAACTGCTGCACGTTCAACGACGCCCGGTTGTCCATCACGGCCTTGTTCAGGGACTGGTAGTTGTCGAAATAATCGTAGCCCGCGATCTGGCGCAAGTCGAATTCGAGCTGCTGGATGAGCTTCCCGAGCTCCTCGCGCGCCTTTTCCGTCTCGCGCCGCTGGGCGAGTATCTGCCTGCGTTTCTCGCTCACGTAGTTGAGCGTGTCGTTCCACACGCCTATCTGCGGGATGCGCGTGGCAAGCTCCTGGGAGGCGGCCTGTGTCGTGAAGGTGACGATGGAATTCAGGAAATCCTCCTGGGACTGGAGCGTCTTGAGCGTGTGCAGGTGCTCGAGGTCCTTTTCCTGGAGCGCGTCGAGCTTCTTCTCGATTTCCACGACGCTCTGCTGGTGCTTGGAGAGAAGCGCCTTCTGCTCGACCTCGATGCTCATTATCTTCCCCGCGAAATCTTTCGGAAGCGCGCCCTTCGCCGACCAGTCGTGCAGGGTGCTGGGGAGACCGGCGAGCACCACGGTGTTCTCGCCTTTTTTAAGGGAAAGCCTCGCCTGGCGGGTGATGAGCGCCTGGTTCTGGTAGAGCTTGACCGAGGAGATCTCACTCCCGGTGACGGTCTCTTCCGCGCCGGGGGCGGGCAGCGACGATCCGATCAGAAGGGCCGACAGGCAAAGTGCCAGTATAAGTGCGTTTTTCATTTCATGCTCCTTGGGGTGCGTGTATCGGCGCGCTGCATTCGCGGCAAAGCGTCTTATCAAAGTATCCCCGAAAGTAAGCCGTGTCAAATATTATACTGCGGCAGGGGATCGGTGAGTATCGGACACATTTTAGTAAGCACCGCCAAGCAAATACAGCATGTAGAAATATGTTGACATTTAAGCTAATATTGCATGTTATTTTGCATACAGGGTATTCAATATCGCCGCCGGCGGTGATCTGAAGCGCTCTTCCGGGACGGGTATTGCTTCCCCGAATAGATACATTTCTGCGCATAGGCGCGGAAAATCCCCGGGAGGTCATTATGAAACGCGGTATTTTTATCATCACACTTGCGCTACTATGCGCGCTCGCCTCGCCCGTCTTCGCCATGGATTATATCATCGGCGCTAAGGGCGGGTATTTCACATGGGTTCCATACGTAAAAGAAATCAAGGGCAGCGGGATGAGCGCCATCGACAAGGGAGACGGCGTGCTCTACGGCCCGGTCCTGAGCCTGATGCCTACACAGGATATCTCCATCTCCGTTGCGGCCCTTTTCGGGAAGCAGTCAACGTACTGGTATTCACCTACAAGTATCATCGATAACGGTCCAGGCAATCAGGCGTACAGTTCGGGTACTTATTACATGACCGCGAACCGCATTGACATTGACTCGGCGATAAGTTACCGGGTCTCGGAGAGCTTTAAAATTTTCGCGGGTTTCAAGTACCAGACGATCGAGGTTATTTTCCGCGCCTCCGAGCGCAGAAGCGGCGTGACACCCGCGACTACCGAAGAGTACAGCGAAAACTATGCGAAGATAGAAGCCCCGGCCCAGGGCCCCGCCCTCGGTTTCGGTTACACGCTCCCGCTGGGACAGAGCTTTTTCATGACGGCCAACCTTTCCGGACTTTACATGTGGGGCAAGTTCGACATGATCAAGAATTATGGCGATACATACAATGTCATGGGGGGCACCATCAATACTGTTACCAGAAATGACCATGGAACGATGACGCTCGACACCACGCAGATGGGCTTCAACTTCGAGCCCGCCGTGGGCGCAAGGATCGGGGACAGCGGCGTGATCGCGACTGTGGGCGTGCGCGTGCAGTACATGTGGCTTGACCTGGAATACAATCAGAACGTCGATACATCTAAAAAATGGGTGAACGACGTGCTTTACGGTCTCTTCGTGAGCGTGCTGTATTCGTTCTAGGAAATTTATTTCGTAACTGCCGGAAAAAGCCGCGGGAACGATTCCGCGGCTTTTTCATGAGCGCACTGTCGCTGAATGAAAGCTTCGCCTGAACGCCCGTGAGCAGATCGGCCCCCTCCCCTTCTGATGACGCGTTTTTCCCTGACGCCCCCCATTCCCCCCGGGGGGGCAACGACCTTCGAATCGTGCGATGCTCAAACCAGCCGGTGAATCGATCATGCCGTTCATGCTGATGGCATCATGGCTGAATAAAAATGATATTGCAAAAATTCTGGCCCCGCTTTTATTGTCCATTATTCGGTTTCACCGGGGATGGAGTCCCCCCTATAACCGCCTTCGGGCTGATGACTCCTGCCGCCAGGAAGGCGGCGTGCCAGTCCGGTGCAGGATGCACAATCACGGCTGGCCTGCCGACACGAAGGCGGCGTGCCAGTCCGGTGCAGGATGCACAAATACGGCTGGCCTGCCGACACGAAGGCGGCGTGCCAGTCCGGTGCAG
>SCSX01000004.1 GCA_004297825.1 Spirochaetota bacterium | reverse complement strand
CTGTGGTTTTCGCAATAGAAATAGATTTAAAACCGCAATTCTGTTTCATTTAGGTGGATTAGACCTGTTTCCGGATTCCACACGATAGTCTGAAGCCCCGAATTAATTTTCGGGCGCCCGGAACATAGCCGGGAAAACCGTTCATATTTTTCATGCCCCGTTCGTATCCATTTTGGATGTTCACTCTTGCCCCGGAGGATACGGAATGCTTCGCACTTCTATAAACATGAGCCACATCGTCTTCGTGAATATCGCCCTTGCCGCGGCAAAGCTGAAAACAAGCCGCCAGGCTGTCGTCATCATGCTCCTGAAGCGCGTTTTGCGCGATATAGATCGGTTTCAGGGAGGGTTTACTTTGGTGAGGTATCAGCCCCGTGATCCCTGGAAGAGGTGGCATTGTTTTCCGATTCGCTTCAGGAAGAATGAGAATGAGTTCGCCTCGGATTTCCGTAAGTTGAGCCGGTTCTCGGTCTCGTATCTGGTAGCCATTGCGACGAAGCGCTACCTGCACGAGATGCTGGGCGATTCGGCCGGAAGGCATAATTATGTTCGGTTCCCCCATTATGCCATCGGCCAGAGGAGCACAGGGGGCATACTGTGCTGGGAATTCTACTGGGGGGACACCGAAAACCACCCTACAAGAGCCTCACCCACCAAAATACTCCGCCGCACGGCCTCACATTAAGCATCCCAGCTCCACACGCACACCAAACCAGGGGCGAGGTATGCCCATTTACGCCAATCTCCCCGGAAAACAATTCACACTCCTTTTAAACAATGCAACGAAAAGTGAATTCCGATTGACAAATATTAATCGCTGGATATGAATAAAAATTGCTGATCTCATCTAACGGCAAAAATAAAATCAAGCGAAGAGGTATTATGAAAAGCGAAAAGCGAAAAGCGAAAAGCATGGATTCTTGCTTTACCTTTATTTTTTCTACTAGCTATTGTGAGTTGTACTTCCTATAGCGTGAAGTATCCCGAACAACTTAAAAATACTACTATAGAATCAACGCTGATAATATCCCAGACCCCAGAGCCTGAAGTCACTACTGAATCTATGAATATGATTCAAAGTGCCATTTTTAATTCGACGTTTGCCCCTACAATTAAAGAATCTTACACGCAGGTAGATCTGAAGCAGCAGTTATTCGACGAATTTAAAAAAATCCAGCCGGATGTTCAGAAATATGTAAAAATCATTGTTGACGATGCAAAAGCGAAGAACATATCCCTGACGGCTACTTCGGCGCCCGAGGAAGAAGCAAAGGGCAATCCGTACTATGAGAATTTAAATTGCAAGGATATACAGGATAAAATAAAGACTAAGTATGTACTCTACATTAAAATCCTCAAATGGGGATATAGCGGTGGTTATGGCTCCTTCATAAATTTTTATGCTTCTATTCATGAGTGTGAAACTGGAAAAATGATTTGGGGAGAATATAGCGATTCTAAAGAAAATGCGATTTTATTCTCTAATACTGGTTTTACAAAGGAAAAAGCTATCGAGAGGTTAAAACCAACACTGGAGAAGGTGTCTTCGCTGGTAATAAAGAAAATACATGAAAAAGGTTGATTGCGGAATTTTTCATTCCACCAACTCCAAATAACAGGGAAACAGTAATTTGAAGACGGGGGTAGATGTGTATTTCTACCCTCTTTTATTTATCCCCCCCGGGAACCCCTGAATATTCCTTATACATTTCTCCGCTTGTTCCGATAGTCTAATCAGGCCGCGACAGGGGCGGGGAACGCCCTTGCAGCGGCGGAGAGTTCCACGGAGGGAGCCATGGCAAATCCGGTCAACGCGCTTGAAAAGGTACTTAACGAGGAGATTACGCTTTACACGAGCCTGTGCGCGCTCGAGGAGCGCAAGAGCGAGGCGATAATCGCGAAGGACGGCAAAGAGCTCGAAGAGGCCTCCGGCGCGCAGGAGGCGCTGCTCGTCCTGGTCGCGGGGCTCGAGGAGCGCCGCCTGAAGCTCATAGACGAATACGCGGAAAACAACCACCTTGACGACATGCCGCGCCGCATAACGCTCCGCGACATCGTGTTCCTGATGGACGAGGACTCGTCGCGCCGCCTCATGCGCCTGGGCATGGATTTAAAGAAGCTCCTGCTCCGGCTCCAATCGCTTCATGCGACGAACAGCACACTAATAGAAGACAACCTTAAATTTTTCAATACGCTGCTCTCGGGCATCCGGAGCAGCATGACCATCGAGACGGGATATTCCCGGCAGGGAGTCGAGAAGGCGCGCATCGCCGATTCGCTCCTGGTCAACAGAACCGTGTAACGGGGGACGTTATGAATTCGACCTTCATGGGGCTCGAAATAGGGAAGCGGGGGCTGTCGGCCCACCAGCAGGCGCTGCACGTGACCGGCCACAACATCTCGAACGCCGAGAACAAGGAATACTCGCGGCAGCGAGTCGTGATCACGAGCGCCGACCCGCTCTACACCCCGGCCCTCAACCGCGCGAACACCCCCGGGAGCATGGGGCAGGGCTCCCTGGTCCAGACCGTGGAGCGAATCCGCGACGAGTTCACCGACGACCGCATCGTCGCCGAGAAGGACGTGATGGGATACTGGAAGACCAAGAACGATTTCCTCTACCAGATAGAAAGCGTCTACAACGAGCCATCCGACCAGTCGCTGCGGACCAGGCTCGACGAGCTGTGGAAGGGATGGGAAGAGCTCTCGAAGTTCCCGGAGGAGCGCTCGACGCGCGAGGTGGTGGTTCACAAGGCGGTGAACCTCGCCAACGAGGTGAATCACCTCTACCGCCAGTTGGACGACCTGCAGCGAGACGCCAACAGGCAGGTGCAGCACCGTGTGGCGCAGATAAACACGTTCGCGCGCGATATACGCGACCTGAACGAGCGCATCATGAAGAGCGAGGCCGTGGGCGACAATCCCAACGATTTAAAGGACAAGCGCGACGCGCTCATCGAAAAACTCTCGGAGCTTGTGAACGTGAGCGTGGGCCGGAGCGACAAGGACGAAACCATCGTCTACATCGACGGGGAAAACCTGGTCCAGGGAGAGGTTGTGCGCCCGCTCGAGGCCGCGATCGATCCCCACAACAAGGGTTTCTTCAAGGTGCTCTGGAAGGATACCGGAACCGCGGTGAGCGTTAAGGGCGGCGAGCTCGCCGGGCTCATCGAGGTGCGCGATAAAATTCTGCGTCAGAATATCAACGACATGAACGCCTTCTCGATAAACCTGGCGGACCTCACCAACGAGGTGCACCGCGACGGCTTCGGCCGCAACGGGGAGACCAACATCGATTTCTTCCGCCACCTGACCGTGAGCGACAGCCCCGAGGGCAACCACGACCTGAACGGCGACGGTATCGACGACGTGAGCGCGATCTTCAAGGTGTCGGGCGCGAACAGGCTGGACGCCAGCGCGGCGATCGGCATCGCGGGGACGCTCACCTTCGTCGCGAACAGGGAGCCGGAGGCCGAGACGCAGATAAGCTACTCGGCGAACGACACGGTGAATTCGATCATCAAGCGGATCAACGACGCGCGGCTGGGCGTCGCTGCCTATGTGAACCACAACGGCCAGCTCTCCCTCAAGGCGACGACCGGCGGCGACGACGACCGCAAGAACTTCATGATCCGCCACCTCGAGGACTCGGGCCAGTTCCTCACGGGGTTTTCGGGCGTGCTCAAGCAGTCCGGGCCGCAGGGCGCGTTCGACTACCGGAGGACGGGCGACATCATGAAACTGCTGCCCTCGCGCGAGCACGTGACCATATCGCCCACATACAACCCGGCCGCCTACTTGGCGGTGAACGACGCCGTTATACGCAATATCGACAAGGTCGCCGCCTCGCAGGGAAAGGACCTGGGCGGGACGGGTGACGCGAACAAAACCAACGGGATCGGGGATGGCACGAACGCGCTCAGGATCGCGGGGCTTCGGCATAAGAACGCGATGGTGGACGTGAACGCGACCTTCAACGATTTCTACGTTTCGCTTATCGCGCGGGTGGGGACGCAGGGGGAAGAGGCGCAGGACAGGATCAAGAACCAGGAAACGCTGTTGAAAAACCTGGCCAATCTAAGGGAGTCCGTGTCCGGGGTGAGCCTGGACGAGGAGATGGCGAACATGGTCGCCTTCCAGCACGGTTACAACGCGGCCGCGCGGGTGATAAGCACCATGGACAAGATGCTCGAAACGATTCTCAGGCTGGGGGTATAGACAATGCAGCGCGTAACGAACCAGATGCTCAACAATACCATGCTGTATAACCTGAACCGGCAGACCGCCGACATGGACCGCACGCAGGACATGCTTTCCACGGGGAAGAACGTGCGCATCCCGCGCGACAACCCGATTGCCGCGACCAACCAGATGCTCTACCACACGCGCGCGACCGAGGTCGAGCAGTACATCCAGAACATTTCCGAATCGAAATCGAAGCTGGACGACGCGGACACCGCGCTGCAGTCGGTGCTGCGCATCTTCCAGCGCCTGCGGGTGCTCACGGTGCAGGGGGCGCACGGCATCTACTCGTCCTTCGAGAGAAAAGAGGCAGCCGCCACCGAGATCAACGAGCTCCTGGACGAGCTGGTTTCGATCGCCAACACGAAGGGCGCGTCGGGACGTCCCATTTTCGGCGGATTCCAGACGGGCACCGAGGAGATTCCCAACCCGTTCGTCGCCATCTACTCGACCATCACAGCCGGGCAGCAGGGAAATGCGATGACCGGGGTCGAGTACCGCGGCGATACGGGCCGGCTCCTGCGTGAGGTCGCGAAGGGTGAGTATATGGAGGTGAGCATCCCGGGCAACGAGGTGTTCTGGTCCTCCAACCAGGTGCTCACGTCCAACAAGGACGCGTCGACGTTCCAGGCAGGCACGAATCAGACCATAAAAATCGACGGCAGGGAAATATCCATAGCCGCCGGAGACAACCTGGACATCATCATCGACAAGATCAACGGCTCGGGCGTCGCGGCGCGCGCGAGCAAGGGTGGGAGGAACAACCTCATCCTGGAGACGACGGCCCCGCACCAGATATGGCTCGAAGACCAGGGGAGCGGCACGGTGCTCAAGGAGCTGGGCCTCATCAACACGAGCTTCCCCCATCCGCCCAACAATATCGATCCCACCGTGACTATTAACGGCATGTCGGTGTTCGAGATGGTGATCCAGCTCAGGGACGACCTGGTGCGCGGCGACCAGCAGCTCGTGGGCGGGCGCGACCTGGGCATGCTCGATATCGGCCTTGACAACGTGCTCAAGCATATCGCGTCCATAGGCGCGAAACAGAATCGCGTCGAGGAGCTCGAGAAGCGCTCCGAGTACGACAAGAGCACGGTGCTCGCGCTTCTCTCGAAGACCGAGGGGATCGATATCGCGGAAACCATCATGAATTTCAAATGGCTGGAAACGGTGCACCAGAACGCGCTGGCGGTGGGCGCGAAAACGATTCGCGCCACGTTGATGGATTTCCTGAGATAGAAATATTTCCGTGGGCCCGTATTCCGTAGAGACGCGATTAATCGCGTCTCTACGGAATACGGGCCGTCCGGGCCGATAAAGTTTTTCCTTGCATTCTGCGTACAAGTCAGGTACCATGTAAACTACGAGGAGCGGTGAGGTGAGTTTGAAAATCAAGACGCGTCCGTACGGTGAGGTTGAGATCGACGAGCGCCAGATCATGGAGTTCGAGCACGGCATCCTGGGCTTCGATTTCGTAAGGCGCTTCGCCATTCTCGATTCCACGGACAATTCCCCCTTCAAGTGGCTGCAGTCGCTCGATGAACCGGATCTCGCGTTCGTGATCATCCGGCCTATCGATTTCATGGCCGAATACAATCTCGTGATTTCTTCGAACGATCTCGAGGATCTGGGCGCCGAGGTCGTCGAGGACCTGCTGGTGTTCGCGATCGTGACCATACCCTCGAACCCCTCGGAAATGACCGCGAACCTGCAGGGGCCCATCCTCATCAACGCCAAGAACCGCCGCGGGAAACAGGCGATTTCTCAGAGCGACAAGTACAGGGTGAAGCACGGTATCCTGGAGGAGATAAAGAAGATGGCGGCGGACGGGGAATAAACCATGCTGGTACTCGCGCGGCGGCTGAACGAAAGCATAATCATAGGCGACGATATCGAGGTCGTCGTGATCGACATCAAGGGCGACCAGGTGAAGCTGGGCATACGCGCGCCCAAGCGCATCACCGTGCACCGCAAGGAGATCTACGAGGAGATTCAGCAGGAGAACATCGCCGCCATGAAGAGCGAATTCAAGCCGGAGACCCTGCGCAACCTTTCCGATTTCTTCTCGAGGGAAAAGAAGCCAGGCGACGCCGGCCCTCCCGGCGATAAAAGCGGTCCCGATGTCCCGCCCCGCAAGAAAGACAAATGAACGGAATGCCGGCCGTATTCGACGTCGCCATGTTCACGCAGCTCGCCGCGAGCTTCCTCGCGATTTTTGCGGTGCGTGAATGTTTCGCCCTGCGGGGCATCCTTCCCGGGAAGTACCTCTTCACCCCGCTCGTCACGCTTTCGGTAATACTCATCGCCCTCCTTGCCGGGCGTTCCGGCGGACTGGGATACTTCACCACCATGGTGCTCGTCGGTCTCCTCCTTTCGATGGTCGCCGATACGCTTCTCATGATCGAGGAAAGCGACCATTTCATACACGGGCTCGTCTTTTTCCTGCTCACGCACATCGCCTACATAGCGGCCTTCGCGCAGGGGTACGCGTTTAAAAACTGGCACTGGGTCCTCATGCTCGTGTTGGGGATGGGCGGCGGGGCCATTTACGCGAAGATCAAGTCGGCGTCATGGAAGCTCAATCTTGCCGTGGGGCTCTACGTGGCGATACTCGCATCCATGAGCTTTTACGCCTGGGCGTGGATTGACCGGCCCGGCACCACGCGCGCGGTCCTGCTCCCTGTTGCCGCGACGCTGTTCATGATATCGGACTCCATCCTGGCCGTGAACACCTTCGTAAAAAAGATCCCGCACAGCACCGTCTTCACCTGGACCTTTTACGCGCCGGCGCAGTTTTTGATCGCGGTAAGCTGCTTTTATTGAGTTTTCCGGGATGCGTACGTGTAATGATCTTGAAAGGCGTACGCTCTTATAGTAGGCCATGTTTTAATCCCCGTTCTCGGCAAAACCTTTATTTATTTGACTTTCCGACCAACATGTCGTCATATCAGCGTATAAAAACAACGTGCGGGATATCAGCATGAACAAATCTCTTGCCTGGATCATAGCCTTCATCGCCGCGGCAGCCTCCTTCGCGATCGCGTTTCTGATTTTTGCGCCGCGCCCCCATTTCAACTGGCTCGACTTCTATGACGGGAAGGTAGAGGTGCTCAAGGCGGATAAAACCGTCGAACCGGCCTCCATCAAGAAAAAACTTTACCGGGACGACTCCGTGAAAACCCATGAGAACTCGGTCGCCTACATACAGTGCGGTGCCGACGGTCTGATACAGCTCTTCGAGAATACCGAGCTCCGCCTGGACACGCTCCCGAATAGCCTTTCGTCGGCGGAAGACGCGACGGTCGTGGAGGTCATCAGGGGCGGCGCGAGTTTTTTCATCGAGAAGCTTACGGATAAAGGGAGCTTCCAGGCAAAAGTAGCGGGGGTGCGGGCCGCCGTGCGTGGTACGATGTTCCATTTCCAGGAGCGCGGCTCCTCACAGGTCGTGATGGTGAGCGAGGGCGCGGTTTCGGTGAAAAGCGATAAGGGCGCCTTCACGGAATTCACGGTTGAAGCGGGCAGGAAGGCAGAGATCGAGGGAAAGGAGGTGAAGGTCTCCGCGCTTGGGAAAGAGGACGAGAAATATTTCAAGAATCTTCGCGAGCTCCGCCCGGTCGCGGGCGTCTGGTGCGCGCCGCCGGAGCACCTTGAACGATACTTCCGCTGGCGCCTGGGCCTGAAAATGCCCGAACCGCAGAAAGGAAAGGCGGAGCCCGGCGCGAAGAAGCCCTTGGCCGGCGAGGAAAACGCGGACGATCCTGTGCCGGCGAGCGTACGCCTGCTCGTCACGCGTCTCACGGCCAACGGGGTGGACGAAGCCGAGGCCGAAACCGTCTCGCAAAAATTGTTCGGTGCCGTGGTCGCGGCGAAGGGGGCCGACAAGGTGCTCTACCGGGCGGCGGGCGAGCGGCGCAGCGCGAACCGGCTTCTGACGGGAAGGATCAGCAGGCTCGGGGCCACCCGCATCGTCGCGGTCAGCGTGGTGGACGGTCAGAGCGGCGGGGTACTGTACAGCAAGACCGTCGACTATAAGGAAGGCGAAAACGCCGACCGAAAGTTCGGCGCCGTCGCGGCGGAGATCAGCGCGCAGGGAGCCGTGTGGGAGTGACGGGCGCACGGGCGCGCGGATGGTTTTAATGGCGAAGAATATCGGACCACAGCCGTAAGCCTGGCCATGTCTGGGCGCGCGTTCGGTAATTAGGCCTTTGAGCGTTCCGCTGGATGTTCTGCTGCGCGAGCCGCGTGAAAATCACTTGCCTCCCGATTCATTCCGGTTTACCCTTTCGTTCTCACAGGAGGAATCCCCCGATGAAATCCATGTACCCATTGCTTGTCGCCGCGACGCTCGTGGCCGCGTTCGCCGCCCCCGCATATTCCTTCACCGACGCCGATTTACAAAACGCGCTCGCCGCGAACGAGGCGGAGACGCGCATGGCGGAATTCAAGGACAACCAGACCAATCTGAAATTGAAGCTCGAGGTCCTGGACGTAATCAATGGAAACCGCGCTAAAGAAAAGCTCGCGCCGCTCACGCTCGACATGCTGGCCTGCCGCGTGTCGAACAAGTCGGCGTTCGACGCGGTTGACGGCGGCTTTTCCGGGCACTGGAACCTGAAGGGGGAAAAGCCCTATCACCGCTACGCATTCGCCGGGGGGACGGAACACACGAGCGAGAACGCCGCAAAATATACCGGCATCGAGCTCGAGGGTCCCAAGAAATACGCCACAGTGCTCCAGGCCGCGGTGAAGGCACACGGGCTCATGTACGGCGAGAAAGCGCCCGATGACGGTCATCGCAGGAATATCCTGAATCCCTGGCACACGCACGTGGGGATAGGCTTCGCCTTCGACAATGAAAAGGGAATGTGCTACTACGAGCATTACCTGGACCGTTACCTGGAATTCGATGCGTTTTCGCCCAAGGCCGCGGCCGAGACCGAGGTCAAGCTCGCGGGAAGGGTTATCGCGGCGGATTACGGCCTCTACCACATGATCGTCTATTACGAACCGCCCCTCACGCCGATGTTCGTGGACGATATTAACAAGAAGCATTACTACGAGGATTTCAGCAAATCGGTCGCCGAGAACCTGCCCTACTGGAAACTGGGATACGATGACACGACGAAGCGCTTCCAGGTCGCGTTCAAGACCGGGAAGGCGGGACTTTATTATGTGCATCTTTATGTGAAGAAGGGTCATACCGGCAAGGAGCCGCAGGGGTCGATAAGCACAAAGGGACTCACGCCGGTTTCCGGCATCGTAATCCGAGTGGACTAGGGGATGCCCTGAGGGCCCGCTGTAAAGGGACGCCCGGCACGCCCCGGACGAAAAGCGGCGTGCGCCCGAGCCCGGTTATTACCTCCCGGCGGTCACCTGGGCGGCTGTCCGGCCTCCCGCCTGCTCAGCGCACCACGAGCGCGATACCGATGAAAAGCAGCATCACGTAGGTGAAGACCTTGAAGTGATTGTCCTTCACCCGGATCGCGGAGCCGATCGCAATTCCCGCGATGAGGCCGGGCGCAAGCAGGGCGGTCGAACGCATGGCTTCAACGGTCACGGCGCCCGCGGCTATGAGACCCGTAAGTATGATGGAATTCAGCACGATCCATACGAATGAGAGCGTGCCCCGCATGGACTCCTGCGAAGCGAACACCTTTCCGGCGTAATACACGATAAGCGGTCCGCCCGTCGCGAACAGCCCGTGGAAAATGCCGCCCGCGAACAGTACCGCGATGCCCGCCGGCGCCGGGAGCCGCCTGGGTTCGCGCTTTTCCGGCGCGGCCAGAAGGACAAGGTCCATCACCGATACGCAGATTATAAAGATTCCCAGGATCGTTTTAAGCAGCGTCTCGTCCGCGCGGCTGCGCAGGAGCATGCCGAGCGCGACGCCGGGAAGGACCGCGGGGCCGATACGCGTGAGCACGAGGCGCCACTCAATATGACGGAACCATCGCGCGAAGAGCCACAGGTTCTGTGCGAGCGCGAGGAGTACGAGCATCACCAGGAGCGTACTCACCGGGTAGATGTGCGCGCCCAGTCCGAAGGCGATCACGGTTGCTCCGAAACCGAGTATCGTTTCGGTGGTGTGCGCGAAGACGAGCACACAAATCATGACGAGTGCCTGCATTGTTATGCCGTGCTTGAAAAGAGGAATAGGAGATTGGGAGCTTTGACGAGATGAGGAGATAAAGGCAAGGATTTCATTCGTCTATTGAGCATCTATCCTTTATCTCATGAATCTCGTCAATTCCCACATCTCCCACCTTTACACACCTAAGCCTGCGTGACGCGGGCAGAGAGCTCTTTCTGCATGCGCGCGGCGTCCCCGGCGAACGTAAAATAATAGGCGAAGTACATGAGGAACGCAGCGAGCGCGCCGCCCACGGAGAGCCAGAGCACGGATTCCGCGATCCCGTAGGTCGCCACCACCAGGAAGTATATGAGGCTTGCGATAATGGAGCCCATCGAATCCGCCATGCGGCCTATTGAGAAGCCCACCGTGCGCACCTCGGGCAGGAGCACGGCCGACACCACGACGCGGGTGATGCTGTACATGAACTCGACCATGAAGGCGGTGAAAAACGCGATGACCATGTACGCGGCCGTGAAGCCGTAATCGATTCCAAAGATAAGGAATGTCATCACGATGAGGCCCGCCAGGACCGCGTGGCCGGTGACGAGCCGCATCTTCTCGCCCATGCGCTTGCCCATGCGGTCGCCCACTATCCCGCCGGTGATGCTCCCTGAGATGAAGCCGATAAGGCCGAGCAGGGACACCAGTATCGCCGTGCCCTCGGTGAGGCCGCGCACCTTTACGAAGAAGGTGACGGAAAAATTAACCAGCATGATCTTGGGGAAGCCCATGAGGATGAGGTTCACGATGTCGACCGCGATGGTGGGTATGCCGAACTGCCGCATCGCCACGCTGATCGTGAACGCGCCCTCGCTTTTTTTCCTGATCACATCCTCGGAAACGTCGCTCAGGGCCTTTTCCGTCCGGCCGCGCACCGGTTCGTCCAGCGTGAACCAGATCGTGATGCTCGCGATTATCCCGAGCACCCCGAAACCCCAGTAGGCGATGCGCCAGCCGATATCGGGCACGTTGTCGGCGAGGAGACTGAATGCAACCAGCGAGAAGATGAGGCCCGAGTACGCCATGCCGCGCAGGACACCGAACGCCTTCCCGCGCTTCTGGACCGGAAAGATGTCCGAGAGTACGGAGTTGGTCTGACCCTCCATGGCGCATGCGCCCACGTTCGCGATCATGGTGACCACGAAGAAGAAGGCGAAGTCCTGCGAAAAGCCCGTAATGATCGAGCCAATCGCCGCGAGGAGCGTGGACCCGGCGAGGATCTCCCTGCGGCGGAAGCGGTCGGCAAGTATGCCCCAGAGAAACACGCTCACGGTCTCGACCCCGCGCTTGACGGCGGTAATTGAGCCCAGGGCGCTGTCGGCGAGATTGAGGGTGGCCTGGATGGACACGTACATGGTGTTGAGTATCTGCGGCTCGGTGAAATCGATGCACTGGGCGAAGGCCATCGTCCGGATGGCTTTTTTACCCTTCGCGACCTGTTCCGGTGTTTCGGTTTTTCCGTCGGGCATGGCGGGATCTCCTGCAGTTTTTATATCGTCTAACGGTCGTGGCGCGCGGCGCGAGCCGGTTGTCCGGTAAACTATAAAACTTCGGGTATTAAATCAAGCATTTTAATGAACATAGTTCATCGGCCCCCGTTCCGCCGCCGTGCCGGCACCGCACCTGGGCGCGGTGGTGATCCACGGAAACCGGCGAGGGGCTCCCGCGGGGTGCATATATGCCCGTACCGGTCCGGACAAGGGATTTTTGGCCGCGGATTTTCACGGATTTGCGCGGATAGACTTTTTCCCGGAATGACCGGGGGCGATGATCACCCGGCAAAGCCGCGAAGCACGGGTGGCGGGTGGGGACCGGCAGGCCGGGAAGCGAGGGCCCGCTTTTTGTTGACAGCAGGAGATACGCGAACTATATTTACTTACCGGCGCGGAATCCATTACCGGACCGGAGTGTTATCGTTTGCGAAAAGACGGAGAGAACCCATGTGGGAATATACCGATAAAGTAAAGGACCTCTACAAGCACCCGCAAAATGTGGGAACCATCGAAAACGCGGACGCGGTGGGCGAGGTCGGCAGCATCGTGTGCGGCGACGCGCTCACCCTGTATTTGAAGATCGAGGACGACGTCATCAAGGACGCGAAGTTCCAGACCTTTGGCTGCGGGAGCGCGATCGCCTCGTCGTCGGCGCTCACGGAGATGATCAAGGGGAAGCGCGTCGAGGACGCCGAAAAAATAACGAACCGCGACATTGCCGACTTCCTCGGGGGACTCCCCGAGCAGAAGATGCACTGCTCCGTATTGGGGCGCGAGGCGCTGGACAAGGCGCTCGCAAACTGGCGCGGCATCACGCTCGATGACGCGCACGACGTCGAGGGCGAGATCGTGTGCCAGTGTTTCGGGGTGACCGATGCGCTCATCCGCAAGGTGATACGCGAGAACCATCTCAAGACCGTCGAGGATGTCACCAACTATACCAAGGCCGGGGGCGCCTGCGGATCGTGCATCCCCAAGATCGAGGACATCCTGAACGACGAGCTCAAGACCAGCCCCGGCGTCGCGGCGGCGCCCGCGGCGAAGAAGCCCCTCTCGAACATACGGCGCATCCAGCTCGTCGAGGAAACCATCACCGACGTGATCCGGCCCATACTCCAGAAGGACGGGGGCAATATCGAGCTTGTCGACGTTGAGGGAAAACAGGTCATGGTCGCGCTCAGGGGCAACTGCGCGCACTGTCTCACCTCGGATGTGACGCTCAAGAACCTGGTCCAGGAAAAGCTCCGCGAATTCGTGGAGGACGATATCGAGGTCGTGGAGGCGCGCTGAAGGGCGCGGGAAGGAAACGCATGAATATTAAATCCGTTTATTTCGATAACAACGCGACCACCATGGTCGACCCCGCCGTGCTCGAGGCGATGCTTCCCTTTTTCTCCGAGCGATACGGCAATCCATCGAGCATGCACGATTTCGGGGGCGCCGTCGCCGCGGACGTGGAGAAGGCCCGCCGCCAGGTGGCCGACCTCCTGGGAGCCGAGAACGACTACGAAATCGTGTTCACGAGCGGCGGGACGGAATCGGACAATTACGCCATCATGGGGACGCTCGCCTTCTTCAGGGAGAAGCGCCACGTCATCACCACGCGCGTCGAGCACCCGGCGGTGCTGAACCTCTGCAAGCGCCTGGAGCGGGAAGGATATCGCATAACCTACGTCCCGGTGGACGGCGAGGGCATGCTGGACGTCGAATTCTTAAAGAAGGCCGTGGACGACGATACGGCCGTGGTCTCGGTCATGTACGCGAACAACGAGACCGGGGTTATCTTCCCGGTGGAGGAGATCGGCGCGTTCCTGAACGAGCGCGGCGTTCCCTTCCACATAGACGGCGTGCAGGCCGCCGGAAAAATCCCGATCGACGTGAAGAAGATCGGATGCGACATGTTCGGCATCTCGGGGCACAAGCTCCACGCGCCCAAAGGGATTGGCGCGCTCTTCGTGAAAAGGGGGACGCGCATACGGCCGCTGCTCTACGGCGGTCACCAGGAACGGGGCCGCCGCCCCGGCACCGAGAACGTCCCGGCGATCGTGGGATTGGGAAAGGCCGCGGAGCTTGCGCTCCGCTACCTGCCTCAGGAAGCGGAGCTCGCGCGCCTGAGGGACCGGCTCGAAAAGGGAATACTGGAAAAGTTCGGCAACGTGTCCGTGAACGGGAGCCGCACGCACCGCGTTCCCAACACGACGAACGTCGGCTTCGAGTTCATCGAGGGCGAAGCGATTCTCCTCTATCTTAACGAAAAGGGCATCGCCGCCTCGTCGGGTTCCGCGTGCTCGTCGGGCTCGCTCGAGCCGTCGCACGTGCTGCGCGCCATGGGTGTGCCGTTCACCGCGGCGCACGGCTCCATCCGCTTCAGCCTCAGCCGTTTCTCCACACAGGATGAGGTGGATTACGTGCTCTCGGCGCTTCCCGAGATAATCAACCGCCTGCTCGAGATTTCCCCGTTCTGGGACAACAAGGAAAAGAAGGGGAAGCCCATCACCGTATAATCTCATCCATCCCCTCTCTCCCATTCTTACACGTCGCGTGAATAAAAATAATTATTGACGGGAATCGGCGTATTGTTATAGTTCGATAATTATCGAAACATAATAATCAGGCAGTCGCACACTCATGGGTGAGGTGAAGGATGGAAAGCAGGAGAAGATTTCTCGCAAAATCGGCGGTCGCGGGACTGGCGTTAAGCCTGCCGGGATGCTCCAGCCCGGGCAAGACGGATACGACCATACCGATCAGGTCCAGGAAACCCGGCAGCGCCCTGGTCGTCTACTTCAGCCAGACCGGGCATACGAAGCGGATCGGGCGTCTCATCGCGAAGACCTGGGAGAAGGCCGGAATAAAAACGGACGCGCACGATGTAAGGGACATCAACCCGGAAATACTTGCGCGCTATGACCTCATCGCCGCGGGAAGCCCGGTGTTCTACTACGAGGTGCCCGCGTTCATGCGGGAATGGCTGGACAGGATCCCCTCCATCGAGGGCGCCGCCGTCGCCTCCTTCGTCACGTTCGGCGGGAAGGGGGGAAACCAGCACAACACCGGCTGCACGCTGCTCGAGCTGCTTGCCGCGAAGGGCGGCGTTCCCGTGGGCATGGAGCTTTTCTCGAACATGAGCGCGTTCGCCCCCACCTGGAGCACCGTGAGCGAGGAACGCATCTTGAAATTCCGGCACCTCCCGGGCAAAGAGACCTATGGCAAGGCCAGGGAATTCGCGGGGCTGATACTCTCGAAGGTGGGCGAGGGCGCCGCGATGGAGATCGACCGCGACATCGCCTTCGCGGAACTCATGAAGGGCGGCACCTCGATCTGGTTCACCAAGCTCATGATCGGCCGGCACACGATCGACGCGGGAAAATGCATTAAATGCGGGACCTGCGTGGAGAAATGCCCGGCCGGGGCGATCGATATCGAAAAGGGACGCGTCGACACCGGGCGCTGCGTCGCGTGCATGGGATGCGTCAATAACTGCCCCGCGCAGGCGATCGACATGACCTTCACCGGCGACAGGGTGTACGGGTTCAACGAATTTTTAAAGAAGCACAACATCGTCATCGAGGAGCCGGAGGAGCTTGCGGGAACGTAGCATCAACGGAAGAGGAGATGAGGAGATAATGGATTAACGGCGATTGATGAGATAAAAATTCGGGTGGGCGGTAAACAATAAAAAAGGCGGGTTACCCCGCCTTTTTTGCGTTTATATATAATAAGATCCTAACGGATGATCTCGTTTATCAGCTTGCCCAGGGTCTGGTCGTGGGTGTGAACGGTCTTCTGGTTCGCCTCGTAGCTGCGCTGGACCTCGATCATGTCCACCATCTCGCGGATCGCGTTCACGTTCGACTTTTCCAGGAAACCCTGCACCACCTTGAATTCGCCGGCCGGCATCGCGGGTCCCGAATGTTCGGTGTCGCGGTAGAGGGAGTCCCCCTCCTTCTTGACCTCGCGGATTCGCTCGAAGTCGACCAGCTTCAGGCGGTCGACGACCATGGGCTGTTCCCAGGAATTGTCAGCCAGGCCTACCACGTCATGCGGGTCGAGCGACTTGGCCCCGTTGACCATGACCTCGCCGCGCTCGTTGACGATGAAATTGTTCTGCTGTATCCGGATGGGACCGTTTTCGCCCATGACGGGATAGCCGGTATGCGTCACGAGGAGGCCGTCCTGGTTCAGGGTGAAGGAGCCGTTCCGGGTATAGCGCTCGCCGCGCTCGGTCATGACGGTGAAAAAGGCGTTCCCCTCGAGGGCCATGTCGAAGTTGTTTTCGGTGCGCTGGAGTGAGCCCTGGTCGAACTGGGTGAACACCTCGTTCACCTCCACCCCTGTGCCGAGCTTGCCCACGATGGGCATGCTGTCATAGGAGCCGGCGGGTACGGAACCCAGCCCGTCGTCGTTTATTCGGCGTATGAGCATGTCGGGGAAGGATTTGAATATCGCGAGGTCCTTCTTGAATCCCGTCTGGTCGACGTTTGCCAGGTTGTTGGCGATAACGTCCATGCGGGCGTCCTGGACGACCATGCCGTTTGCGCCGGTATAAATGCCTCGAAGCATATCAGGGTTTTCCTCCTTTTACCCTTTTAATATCGGCACCTAGCGCGGATAACTTTTGATCTAATTTTTCGTAACCCCGGTCGCTGTGGTAGATGCGGCGTATCTCGGTGCCGTTGGAGGCGGCGAGCGCCGCGAGCAGGAGCCCCGCGCCCGCCCGGAGGTCGGACATCATCACCGTTGCGGAGGTGAGCTTTTTCACCCCCCGGACGACGGCGGTGTTGCCCTCGAGGGTGATATCGGCCCCCATGCGCCTTAACTCGGCCGCGTGGGTGAACCTGTTCTCGAATATGGTTTCGATTATGACGCTCAACCCGGGCATCGTGGTCATGAGGGCCATCACGGGCGCCTGGAGGTCGGTCGGGAAGCCGGGGTAGGGCTGGGTGCGCACCATGGTGCCGGAGAGTTTCCTGCCGGGTTTCACGGTGACGTAGTCGTTTCCCTGGTCGACCAGGAAGCCCATCTCGCGGAGCGTGACGATGAGCGCCCCCACGTGCTCGGGCACCGTGCGGGTGATGGTGACCTCGCCGCGCGTGATGGCGCCGGCGATGAGATAGCTCCCTGCCTCGATGCGGTCCGGCATGACGCTGTAGGTCGCGGGGGTGAGCCTCTTGACGCCCTCGACGGTGATGCGCTCGGTCCCCAGGCCCTCGATGCGGGCGCCCATCGCGGTGAGGAAGTTCCCCAGGTCGACGATATCGGGCTCCATGGCGCAGTTTTCGAACACGGTCGTGCCCTTCGCGAGCACGGCTGCCATTAATAAATTTGCCGTCGCTCCCACCGAGATCTTGCGCATCGCGAAGTGCGCGCCCTTGAGGCCGGAGGTGCGGGCCTTGATGTAGCCGTGTTCGATCTCGATCTGCGAGCCCATGGCCTCGAAACCGGAGAGGTGGATGTCGACGGGACGCTCGCCTATCGCGCATCCGCCGGGCATGGATACGTCGGCCTCGCCGCAGCGCGCGAGGAGCGGGCCCATCACGTACACCGAGGCGCGCATGGTCTTGACGAGGTCGTAGGGCAGCTCGACGTTGCAGATCTTCTTGACGTCGATCGTGAGCGCGTTGCGGGCCGGATCGAAGGCAGTCTTCGCCCCCAGGCACTCGATGACCTGGATGATGGTCTTGATGTCCATGAGGTCGGGCACGTTCGTGAGGACCGTTTCGCCCTCCGCAAGCAGACTCGCCACGATGATGGGAAGCGCCGCGTTCTTCGCCCCGGAAACCGGGACCTCGCCTTTCAGCTTCCTTCCGCCGTTTATCTTGTAGATATCCATGTCAGAACTTTCCCTTTTTCATATCTTCCAGGTCGTCGACCTTTTTCTTCAATTGATATACCTCGCGCCCCAGGTCCTTGATGGTGGACATGGCCCTGTTGCCGCCGAATAACACGACGAGTATGACCGCGATTATGATGATTTCCCAGATGCCCGGCATCGACATTGCGGGAACCCCCTGTACCGGATGGCTGGAACGAAGGACGCCTGTTCCTCAAGGCGCATATAGGGGCGGGGGGAAGGAGGCTGTCAATATAAAATCCGAAAAAATAGGGTGGTGGGCTTAAGCATCCCCGAATCCCTCCTGTCTCCATATGGAATAATTCTGTTCGATCAGCGGAGTGCGAGACGGAAATGAATATAGTTCATTTCATTCATACAACGCGCGTTTAGAGAGAAAGGGCGAGATGAAATCCGGCGAAGTCGTGTTCTTCCGGACGCGTGTCCGCCGCAATGCCGGGCGGGAGACAACGCGTGCAAGATTTGATTTTAGAAAGCATGATCGAATATGCTGCGGAGTTTCAGGGAACGAGCCGGAGACGGGAGATGAACATTTCTGACGACAGTAAGGAGACCATAATGAAGAATCGGTTCAAGTGCGCACTACTCACCATGACGGCGGCCCTGGTATTCGGGCTCGCGGGTTGTGACGGCGGAGAAAGTGATTCGGGTTCGGGCGGCGAAACAATGACGGTAAAGAGCGACGCATCCCTTGACGGATTGGTGAAGTACAGTCATGCCGAATTGACGGGGTTCCCGACCTCGGACACCTATGGGGGAATCTTTAATGAAACGACCATCGTGATAGGAGAAGCATACTCCTCCAGTTCCGGCCCTCCTATGATGATGATCTCCAATTCCGTATACCGATGCCTGCTGAGTTTTGATATCACCGGTCTGGCGGGTAAAACCATTACCGGCGTGATCCTCAGAGTGCACGTAGCGTCCACCACGGGCACCCCGTTCAGCGGCCTGGGAGATTTGAAAGCTGACCGGATCGATTATGGAACAAGCACGCCGACGATCACGGATTCCACGTATTACAGTGGCCTTTCCGCGACCGACATGGGCGGCATGACGGCCGACGGCGAGTGGCGGGTCATTGATGTGACCGATGCGGTGATGGACGATCTTGCCCAAGGCCGCACGCAGTACCGGCTCCATTTTGTGAACGACCAGTGGGCCAATCAGTTGGCGTACGTGTCGATCGACTCCGGCGACAACACGGAAAACCAGCCGGAGCTGGCGGTGACGTGCGAGTAATCCGCGTGCGAGCTCCGCGAAGCGCGCGCCATGATCTCGCGTCACCAGGTCCGCATCCTGGGAAGATACACCATCAGCTCCGCCGCGCCGGAACGCGGCGGAGCCGGGGGGCAGAATCGCTAACCGCAATAATGCGCAAGGAATTCCCAGGCATCACCTGCCCCCAGGGTTCCCGGTGGCTTTACGCTCCCAAGAAGATGAAGGTTCCGCCGACCAATTCTTGTTTGACAACAGGCGAATAAGCCGCCAAATCACCCTTATCAAGCTCCCGAAACTCGATAAGCCGGGTCTTGACTAATCACTCCTGCCATATTACAACGTAACCCTCTCACGCGGCGCTTCCGCCGCGGAGTCTTTGCGAAAAAGCTATTGGGCCAATTGGTCGCCATGAAGGATTTTTCCGGCGCCTGATCCGGCCGGGATTGATACAGGGAGGATTCTAATATGAAATTAAGGAAAATATTCATCGTCGCGGCAGTCGCGATCCTGTTTATCGGAATCGCCGGTTATTTCACGATAAGGAGCTGGATGTCCACTCCGCATGGCGAACTCGATTTCCGGGTGGCGATATTCCTGAAACTCACCGGGGCCGCGGATAATGAGGCCCGGGAGCTCGATGTGCCGGTCGCTGAGTCCCGCAGGCACCTTGCCGAAATGGCCGCCTCGGTAAGCGGCTCCCCGCTGCCGATGGCTTCGGTGAGCGACATGAAGGCCGTCGCCGGCGGCCTATCCGTCCCCGTGCGCGTGTATAATCCCGGGGGGAAGGGCCTGCTGCCGGTGGTCCTCTTTTATCACGGCGGCGGATGGGTGCAGGGAAGCGTCGAAACGCATGACGGTCTCTGCCGCATACTCGCGAAAAAGAGCGGTGCTGTGGTAATATCGGTCGAGTACCGGCTTGCGCCGGAAAACCCGTATCCGGCCGCGATCGATGACGCCTACGCCGCGCTGCTGTGGGTAAGGGCGAATAGCGAACAGCTTCATGCTGATCCCGCGAAAATCGCGGTCGCGGGTGACAGCGCGGGCGGCAACCTGGCGGCCGCGGTCTGCCTCATGGCCCGTGACCGCAGGGGACCGGCCGTCGCCTTCCAGGTACTTATCTACCCGGGGCTCAATTCAGCGTACCTGAATACCGGATCGTACGGGATGTTCGCGAAAGGATACCTGCTGGACAAGCCCAACGTGGAAAAGTTTATCGGGATGTACCTCCCGGATAAAAAAGACCGCGTACTTCCCTACGCCTCTCCGTTTCTTGCAGCGGACCACAGGAACCTCCCGCCGGCGCTCATCATCACCGCGGCCTTCGATGTGCTGCGCGATGAAGGCGAGGCATATGCCGTGAAGCTCAAGGACGCCGGGGTGCCCGCGCGGGCCATCCGCTATCCCGGCATGGTCCACGGTTTCGTGTCCGCGTCGCGGCTGCTGCCACAGGCGGAGCAGGCGCTTGAGGAAATTGCGGCGGAACTCAGGAAGGCGTTTGGGGGAGGACGGGGTTGAAGGCGAAAAGAATCATATATCCGGTAATCGCGGCGGCGGCGATAGTTCTTATCGTTTATTTTACAATACCCGTCAACAGGGTCAACATCCATTCCCAGCTCATTATGCTGGGCGATCTGAATGGCGACAATCGATGGGACGAAATGGATCGCAGTCTCCTCGTCGATTTTATCGAAGACCCGTTTTCCTTTGACAGCCTGACCGCGCTCAAGACCGATGCAAACAGGAATGGTTTCACCGACGAGGAGGACATTGCGCTCCTGAATCACCTGTATGGAAGCGGTGATCCGTACGAGGCGTGCACGAATTTTCCGCGCACGAGCGGGATTTTCCCGCGGCCCAGGGAGCTTTTCAGGTATATCCCCACAACCGAGTATATTCAACGCCCCCTGTATCTGTTAAAAAATACGGTTTCCGCGTCATCCCCGCTCGCGTATGTTTCCGGATACGATTTTGCGGGTGGATCCGGATACCTGGGCCAGCTCAGGGCAGAAATCTACAGCGAGTCGCTCCGATTTACCTTTGCGTATAGAAAACGCCGGGGAATCCTCTCGCGGAGTGAATCGGAAGATTTCGGAATAAAAATTGACCGCTGCAATCATTTGTACAGATCAGGCGATTATTACACCCTGCTCCTGAATCTTATCGGGATCGTAGAGGATGCGGAGACCATGTCCGTTGAGAATCAGCCCGCATTTGTGAATAATCTCCTTGTTTTCAGAAATCATCTCAGGGAATTGCTTGAATCGCCCGTCTATGAAAAATTCAATAGGGGTGAGGTCAAATACGAAACGGTATTCGCCGAGATGGAACGACACCTGTCGAGGGATCTCGATATCACGATAAGCCTGGGAGGCCAGAAAGCGCCTCGTGAATTCACCAATCCCGAAAATTATTCCGAGAGGGCGGAGTGGCAGTTCTGGAAATCGACTGCGGATAGAAAGGAGATCATGCAATTGCTCCTCTATGCGCAGTACGACGGGAGGTACCTGCGCTCCTCGGCGAAAACAAGCGTGAAAAATGAGGATATCGGACTCCAGAACCACAACCTTCCCATGATTCTGTTGTTCCGCGAAGCGATGCGGATCAACAATGGAAACAAGAAGGCGGCCGTCGGTATGATAGATGAGGCCGTACGGATACCATTTTCATGGATAAAAATAATTCCCCGTGAAAAGCTTCCCCGATCCATCGCGCTCGAAAATTTTCTTCTTCCCGGAAACAAGGAGGACGGGTCGGATAAAAGCAGGCACTGGAACGTATTCGGAGGGATCAGCCTTTATAAATCCCCGGAGGAATCGCTCGTCCTTGGGCTTCGCAGGGAAATGGCCGACCTCAGGCGGGATGAGTATACCCCCGAAGCGATGACGGAATTCATCAGGGACACGATCGCCAACCTTAATGGGATCTATCACGTGGTCGTGCTCGATGCTTCCCTGGTGTACAAGTAATGGGTTATTGGAACCATCATGTCTTTTAAGCCAATCGTCAACATGGTGATATTCGCCGGCTGCGTGCAGGGATTTTTTCTCGCAGCGCTCGTCCTCGCTTCCCGGAAAAAGCCGCGCGTTAAGCTCCCGCTGGCCGGGCTGCTTGCGGCATTTTCCGTCAGCCTGGGGCATTCGCAGACGGTCGTGAGCGTATTGCATATCGTGCTTCCTTCCCCGGGGGGACGAATCGTCGAACCGGTCCAATTGCTGTTTGGCCCCCTGCTGTACCTGTTCTGCCGAAACCTTTCCTCGGAAGGAAAAGCGTTTTCCTGGATCGACCTGCTGCACGGGATACCCTTCACCGCGGCCGTCCTCATGCACATTTTTTTTATTACTCCAGGGAATGGGGTGTCCGATATTCCCGGCGTATCGGTCGTCGCATTCCAGCGGGCCTACGTGCTCGCGGCGATCACCCAGTTTATCGGCTACCTGTCCCTGTGCCATCGTGCCGTCGTACGGTGGCGTGCGCGGATCGGGGACGAAACCGCCCAGGATGTATCCGCCGATTTCGCTTGGCTGTTCGCACTCATGGCGGGCTTCGGTTTTTTTTACCTCGCCTCGATTCCCATCCTGTTCTGGTACCTTCATGGCGGACCGGCGATCCTGAACGAGGCGCTGTCTATGCTGGCGGCGCTTTTCATTTTCGCGATAGGGTTCCGCGCCCTGGGTGCAGGCATGAATCGCCTCATGGCCGTGCCGGGCGGACCCGCGGTGGAGCGATACCGCAATTCCCCCCTGGATGAGGCTTCTTCCCGGGAGATATTCGAAGAATTGTGCGCGGTGATGATACGCGAGCGGCCCTATGCCGATTTCGAGATATCGCTTTCCACGCTCGCGGGACGCATGGGAACAGCGCCGTATAAACTCTCGCAGGCGATAAACGAAAATAGCGGCCGGAACTTTTCCGAATTCATAAACGGATACCGCGTCGATGAGGTGAAGCGGCTTATCGCCGGCGCCTCCGCGCCAAATTACACCCTGCTCGACATCGCCTTCGAGGCGGGATTCAACTCCAAGCCGACATTCAACAAGGTCTTCAAGCGCATGACGGGCATGACCCCCTCGCAGTTCGCAGGGTCGCAAAAAAAATAACGAAAATACCGGTCTCGCTTTATAGGATAAGACGACAGGCCTTTCCTGGCGGTGTAAATTCCCGTTGAATTGAATTTATCCGGAGGCTTGACATGAATACGCAGGAACGCCGGCAGGGAGCCGGTTTCATCAGTCTGGAAGGGGTATCCAAACGCTTCACGATCGGCGACGGTTCGTTCACCGCGCTCGATTCGGTAAGCCTTACACTGAATCGCGGTGAATTTGTCGCGATAGTAGGACGATCGGGGAGCGGAAAATCGACGCTTCTCAATATAGTGGCGGCGATCGACCGTCCCAGCGAAGGGGCGGTGTTCGTTGACGGCCAGGCTGTTCACCTCATGAACGAGAATCGGGCCGCGGCATGGAGGGGAGCGTGGGTGGGCATTGTCTTCCAATTTTTCCAGCTGCTACCCTCCCTTACGATCCTTGAAAACGTGATGCTCCCCATGGAATTCAGCCGGCGCTTCAAGGGCGCGCGCGAGTCGCGGGCGATGAAGCTTCTCGCCCGGGTAGGGGTCGATATGCACGCGGGGAAACTGCCGAGTGCGCTGTCCGGCGGGGAACAGCAGCGCGCCGCGATCGCGCGTGCGCTCGCGAACGATCCGCCGCTCATTCTGGCGGACGAGCCCACCGGAAATCTCGATTCCCATACCGCGGAGGCCGTGCTCGCCGTTTTCAGGGAATTGTCGCTTGAAGGCAGGACCGTGGTAATGGTGACCCATGAGAAAAACGTCACGGACGGAATCCACAGAACGATCACGCTGTCCGACGGCATGATCGTAGGATAGGGGGGAGCCATGATACGGGTTCGCACTAAAAAAGTAATGAGGGATATGCTTAAAAACGCCCCCCGCGCGGTCCTGGTCATCCTGGCGATTGCAGTGGGCATCGTCGCCGCCGGGACGGTCATGATCGCGTACAGCGTGTTGACGCGGGAGATGGACTCCAGTTACCGGATGACCGCGCCCGCCTCGTCCGCCGTGGCAACCGATACCGATGCACGGCGGCTCCGGGCCGTGGTCGAAACCGTGGACGGCGTGGAAACGGCTGAGCCGCGCGGGATTTATCTTGGGCGCATCGCGGTGGGAAAGGACGAATGGAAACCCATCATACTCTTCGCGATCGATGACTTTCAGGACATGCGGCTGAACATCGTCCGTCCGGAAAAAGGATCATGGCCCCCTCGAAAGGGAGAAATGCTCATAGAGCGCGCGGCCCTGCCGGTTGCGCGCGCAGCGCTTGCGGATCAGGTCGAGATAGAGATTCCCGGAGTGCGTACCGTGCGTCTGTCCGTTGCCGGTATCGTCCATGATGCCGGACAGGCGCCGGCATGGATGGAAGGAATGGTGTACGGATATATAACCCGTGAAACCCTCGCGATGTTCGGTATCGATTCGCTTAACCGCCTGCTCTTTTCCACGCGGAGCGATCACGACCATGATTCCGATACGCATGAAACCGGCGATGCCCGCGCACGGGTGCGGGGGACGGGACCGGAGGCAGCGCATTTATCGTCACTGGAGCATATCAACGCCGATGTCGTCGTTGCGCTTGCCGGCCAGGGGGTAGTGGCGCGGTTGGTCGCCCCGCACGCGCACGACGCGGGCAGTGTTCCCCGGAAAGGGGCTCACCCTCACGAGGGGCAGATGAAATCGCTCCTTTTCCTTCTGGGCGCATTTGGCAGCCTTGCCTTCGCGCTTTCGGGCTTTTCCGTGTTCACCCTGATGTCCTCCCTGCTCGCGCGCGAGGTGCGTGCGATAGGCATTATGAAGGCGGTGGGCGCGCGCACGGCGGATATCGGAAGAATGTATTTCCTGGGGGTATTCGTACTCGCGTGCATCGCCCTGCTGCCCGCGATTCCCCTTGCGTACCTGCTTGCGGGAAAATACGCTTTCTTTGCGGCGGGCATGCTGAATTTCAATATCATGAATCCCCTTCCATCGGGGGCCCTCGTGTCCGCGATAGTTTTAATGGGACTCGCATTCCCGCTGGCCGCGGCTTCTGTTCCCGTCCTTCGTGGGATGCGGCTGAAGGTGCGTGACGCGATGTGCGACTATGGGGTAAAAGTTACAGCGCCCGCGCGACGCGCGGGGAGACGCAGTTCCGCAGGCACCCGGTGGGGCGCGCACCTTGTGCTGCCGCTCAGCAACATCGTGAGGGCGCGCACGCGCACGTCGCTTACCGTGGTCATGCTCGCCGCCGGCGGCGTGCTCTTCATGGCGGCGCTCAACACCGGGTCCTCGATAAAAGCGACGCTTGGCGAAATCGACAGGACGCTTAAATACGATGTCGAGGTGAGACTCGCAAGGCCTTTGCCTGTCGAGGAGATCAATCGAGTGTTTCTGCGTGAGGGCGTCACCGCGATCGAAGCGTGGAGCGACACCACGGGCTGCCGCGTGATGGAATCGGGGGTACAGGAGCGTGAATTCAGGGTGCTCGCCGTCCCGCCGGCTTCCGCCATGATCGACCTGCCGCTGGTATCCGGACGCTGGTTCGGGGAAGGCGACGGCAACGCCATTGTCGTCAATCAGCGCTGGCTCGCGGCCGAACGCGGTGTCGCGGTGGGTGACGCCATCACCCTTCGCATCGATGGCCGCGACCTGCGGGTGACCCTGATCGGGGCGGTCAGGATGTTCGGCCAGTCGACGGCGCTTGTCCCCGGCGGGATGATCGGTCAATTTTCGATGCGCGGATTCGCGAATAGCGTACGTATATCATCGATCATGGACCCGCGGGACCTTATGCGATCGGTGAATGCAGCGGCCCGCGAATCGGGCATCCCCGTCGCCATGATGTTCGGGCGGTCGGATTTCAAAAAGGCGCTGGAGGATCATTTCCTGATAATCGTGTCGTTCCTGGTTTTTATGGCCTCGTTCGTCGTCGCGGTGGGCGCCATAGGCCTTTCCTCTACGATGAGCGTTTCGGTGCTCGAGCGGTACAGGGAGATCGGTATCATGCGCGCGATCGGCGGATCGAACGGTCGCATTGTGGGAATAATACTCGTTGAAGGGGGTATCGTCGGTATCGCGGGGTTCCTTCTCGCGGTCGCCGTTTCGTTCCCGGTGAGCATGGCGATAGGCTCCGGGTTCATTCAAATCTTTCTCCAGACGTCCATAGATTTCGCGTTCGAGCCCTTATCGATCCCCCTCTGGTTCCTGGTATTGACCGCCGTTACGCTGCTTGCTTCCGTGCTGCCGGCGCGAAAGGCGATACGGCTGTCGGTCCGTGATGCCCTTGCCTATGAATGAGACCCCAATGCGAAAGGGCTGTTCCGGAACAGGGACAGCCCTTTCCGGCCGCGGGGATGATCCATACGGGTCGAAAGTTGCTGCCGTCGGGAAAATTTAATTGGATAGAAGACGCCGATTCCCGGGTAATAAATGAAATATTTAGCTATCTTTCTCCTGCATTTTCCAGTTACCATGTGTAATGGAGAGGTGGGATGAAAAATGAATAAGGACAAGGCGGGAATAGCCTGGCAGATTGAATTACGGTCACAGCGCCTCTTCAGCATATTTGGGATCATTTTCGGCCTGTTTCTCATCGCGACCATTCTTTCCTCGATGCGCGTCATGGCGCACCAGACGATACTTATCTGCGTCTTTGCGGCGACCTATTTCCTCATTCATTCCATATCCCTTCTATTCATATCGAGAAGACAAAAAACTTACCCCTGGGTAAAATACCTGAGCATTATCCCCTTCATATTCCTGCTTTCACTGGTCAAATGGAGTTTTTCATTCGGAAGCTATGGTTTTTCCAACGTTATCAAGGATACCCTTACCTACGATCTCTATTTCATATTCATCATTCTCTCCGGCGTTTATAACAATACCAGGTTTACGCTGATAACCGCGATCTATTCGGCGCTGTGTTACGGCGCTTTGCTTTTTCTGGGTGCGTTTGTATATGGCCTCGAACTGACGACGTCGGTCGACGCGATTTATTCGCCGCACCAGATCCGGATCAACACGGAAATACTAAAAACAATTCTGCTCGTGCTTGCCGGGATATCCACCAACATCATCATTTCGAATTTGATGCGGCTCCTTGAAAAAGTCCGCGAGTCGGAGGAATACACGAAGAAGCAGATTCAATATAAAACCAACGTGATCGATCAGATTTCGACAAAATCGGACGACTTGATGGATATTTCCATATCGCAGTCCGCACTCGAAAAATCGCTCGGGGAAAGCGCCCGAAAGCAGCTTGATTTCACCAAAGAATTTACCCGGTATAGTACCGATCTTTATAACCACGCGCTCAAGGTGCACGATAACATATCCGACCTGGGACAGATCGCCTCCGCCATCAATGCGCACGTGGCCAATCTGCACGATTCGCACCGCAACGCGACCGAGCTCACGAATAGATTCAATTCGATGTCGGGCACGATAACCGGGCTTATTACGACGGCGACGAAAGACATTAATCAATCTATTGAAATCATCCAGATGCTGTCCCGGGATACCGAGATCATTAAAGATTTCCTGGACATTATAAACGATATTACCGACAGGATCAATCTCCTCTCGCTTAATGCAGCGATCGAGGCCGCGCGGGCGGGAAACGCCGGGCGGGGATTCGCCGTCGTCGCGGACGAGATCAGCAAGTTGGCCGACGCGACCTCTACGCAATCGATCGAGATATCGAAAAGGCTTACTAAAAACATCGCGGACGTCAACAGCAGCGCGGAGCATATTAAAAAAGCGTCGGCATCGTTCACTTCGATTATTGAGGAAATCGGCGCGGCACAGGAGACGGTTAGGGAAGTGTTCGAGGTGATCGGGAAGCTCAATTCGGTTTCTATCGACCTGGAACAAAACGCGAGTATATTGAATGCTAAAAGCGAATCGATAGAAATGTCGACGCAGGAGCAGACGGTCATTTCGGGTGAGATAAAGGGCAGGATCGGCGTTCTCACGGAGAACGCCGATCTCATGAGCGGGTGGTGTGCCCGTCTCACAAATCTGTCCAATGATATCACTAAATTATCGAGTTCGATAATGAAAATAGTCGTGATGGGGGACGAACAATAAAATATTCGCGAGACCATCCGTGGAGGGGAGACACGGTTCCCGTACGGAGAATCCGGATAAGAAAAGCCCCGCGGTTCCAGCCGCGGGGCTTTTCTTTAAAGTACGCTGTCAATCGGCGTGTAGGCCAGCCCCAGGCTGTCCGCCACGTTTTTGTACGTGCATTTACCCAGGTGAACATTGATGCCCTTCAACAGCGCGTTCGAATCGCGCGCGGCCTGGGTGATGCCCTTATCCGCGATCGCGAGCCCGTACGGATAGGTGACGCTGGTGAGCGCGATAGTCGAGGAGAGCGCCACGGCGCCCGGCATGTTGGCGACGCAGTAATGCACCACTCCTTCCTCGACGAAGACCGGATCCTTGTGCGTGGTCGCGCGCGTGGTCTCGAAGCATCCCCCCTGGTCCACGGCGACGTCCACGATTACCGCGCCCTTTTTCATGAGCTTGAGATGAGCGCGCTTGAGCAGCTTCGGGGCCGCCGCGCCGGGAATGAGCACGGCGCCAATGACCAAGTCGGCGGTCCGTACGGCTTCCTCGATATTGCTCTCGTTGGAATACAGGGTGGTCACGTGCGTCGAGAATATGTCGTCAAGGTACGAGAGGCGTTTTGCGCTCACGTCCATGATGGTGACGTCGGCGCCAAGGCCCACGGCCATCTTGCAAGCGTTCATTCCCACGACGCCCCCTCCCAGGATCACGACGTTGCCGCGGCGTATGCCCGGCACGCCCCCCAGCAGGATGCCCCGCCCGCCAAACGGCTTCTCGAGGTACTTGGCGCCCTCCTGGATGGAGAGCCTGCCCGCGATCTCGCTCATAGGAGTCAGCAGCGGGAGCGAGCCGTCGGAGCATTCGATCGTCTCATAGGCGACGCCTATGATCTTTTTCGCCATGAGCGCCTCGGCAAGCGGCTTGTTGGCGGCGAGGTGCAGGTAGGTGTAGAGTATCTGGCCCTCGCGAAAGAGCCCGTATTCCTCGGCGATGGGCTCCTTGACCTTGACGATCATCGCGGCCTTGTCGAAAATCTCCTTTTTCGACGCGATGATCTGGGCGCCAGCCGCCTTGTATTCGTCGTCGCTAAACCCGCTGCCCACGCCGGCTCCCTGTTCGATAAGCACGGTGTGCCCGTGATTGATGAAGGGCTTGACCGTCATGGGGGTGAGTCCCACCCGGTATTCCTCGGTCTTGATCTCTTTCGCCACACCGATAATCATACATGTTCTCCTGCGAGTAATTGTTTATGCCGCTATCCGGTCCCTGCCGGTTCCAATATACGTATAGCGCGGGAACCGGAAAAGTCCAATAAAATGAGTAAGTACTCACTCATTTTCAACGGACCCCCTTTATTGTCAACATTTTTTCTGCAAAATCCGGGGGGCCGATATTCGGGCAGGGGGCGCCGCCACCACCGGGCCTGGACCCGATATGCGGGAAACGCGCACCGGAGGAACGCCATGACTCCCCGCGAGGTGCCGGATTGATCGGAAGCGTGCCCCCGCGAACCCCCGTATCAACGGGCATGGCCGCATCGTCGGCGGGGCGGGGCTCTTGAACGGGAACCGGTGAGCGGTGGACCGATATTCTATGGAAAGTGCATGCCGCGTACCCTCACGCGGGGTGTAGATTAATTTTCGGGTACCCGTATCATAGCCGGGAAAACCGTTCATATTTTTCATTCCCCATTCGTATTCACTCTGGACGCCTTTGTCCCGGAGGATACGGAATGCTTCGCACGTCCATAAACATGAGCCACATCGTCTACGTGAATATCGCCCTTGCCGCGGCAAAGTTAAAAACGAGCCGCCAGCAGGTCGTCATTATGCTCCTGAAACGCGTTCTGCGCGATATTGATCGGTTTCAGGGAGGGTTTACTTTGGTGAGGTATCAGCCCCGTGACCCTTTGAAGCGCTGGCATTGCTTTCCGATTTGCTTCAGGAAGAATGAGAATGAGTTTGCTTCGGATTTCCGTAAGTTGAGCCGGTTCTCGGTCTCGCATCTGGTAGCCATTGCGACGAAGCGCTACCTGCACGAGCTGCTGCACGATTCAGCTGGAAGGCATAATTATGTTCGGCTCCCCCATTATGCCATCGGCAGGAGGAGCGCAGGGGGCATTCTGTGCTGGGAATTCTACTGGGGGGACACCGAAACCCCCCCTACAAGAGCCTCACCAACGAAAATACTCCGCCGCACCG
>SCSX01000003.1 GCA_004297825.1 Spirochaetota bacterium | reverse complement strand
CCCCCGAGCAGGTTGCCGCCAACCCCGCGTCCTATACCGGGAAGTACCTGAAATCGGTGTTGAAAAAGCGCTAGGCCGTCGATAATAAAAGAAGAACACAGCGGGCCCTCGTCCGCTGATAAACGATTGAACCTGCGGCGGGTATGAAGCTCAACTATCGCGGCGCCCTGTATCCTGTCATTTTATCGGTCCTGTTCATATGCGGACAACCAGCGCCCGCGCACGCGCTTCCCCGGGACGTGGTGCGCTTCGAAAAGGCGAAGGAATCCTTCCGCGAAGGCTACGTCTATTTCAACCACCAGAAATACCTCGCGGCGGTGGAATACTTCCGCAAGGCGATCGCCGAGTACCCCGACTACATGACCGCCCGCGAGTACCTTGCCCGTTCCTACCGGCTCGCCGGCTACAAGGAGGAGGCCATTCGCGAATGGGAGGCCTTCCTGGAGGAGGCGCCCGACAACGTGCTGGTCCGCCAGAAGATCGAGGCGCTGCGCTACCAGGATGTGAAGGAGCTCTCCGGCTTTTCCATAGGCGAATTCGTCCTTGCCGACGAGGTCGCGTCCGATGAAATGCGGCGTTACCGGTTCCCAAATCCTGTCGACTTCACCGTGGACGCCGAAAAGAACGTCTACATCACCTCGTTTTCCTCGGGCAAGCTCATAAAAATCGACCCCAACAAGGAAGGCCTGGACACCTACAACGCGGGCATGTCGAGCAAGCTCTACGGGATCGATCATTTCAACGGCAGGCTCGCCGTGGCGGACTTTGGGGAGGATATGGTCTATATCATGGACACGTCGCTCAAGGTGCGCTCGAAGATCGGCGCCGCGGGGAACGGGGAGGGGAGCTTTCACGGACCGCAGGGCCTGTGTTTCGACGCGAAGGGGTACATCTACGTGGCGGACTCGGGCAACCACCGGGTGCAGAAGTTCGACCCGGGCGGACGCTTCCTCCTCTCGTTCGGGAAACAGGGCGAGTACGAGGGCGAGCTGTATCGGCCCACCGACGTTGCCGTCTCCGGAGATAACGTCTACGTGCTCGACAACGGGAACAACCGGGTGGCCTGCTTCGACGACTCGGGCAATTTTATAAAGAACGTCGCCGTCCCCGAATCGAGGAGCATGCGAGGGATATCGCTCTTCAAGGAAAACATACTCATCGCGGACGAAAAGACCGGCCTCATCGTATACAACCCGTCCTCGGAAAAATCACTCGTGAAGAGCTCGTGGGAGAAGAAAAGCCGGAGCTTCTCGAAGCTCTTCTCCGCGCTCATGGATCGCGACGAGTATCTCTACTGCCTCGATTTCGGCGCGGAGAGCCTGTACGTGTTCAACCCGCTCCAGCGGCACTACGCCAACTTCGACGTGGAGATCGCCTCGGTGGACGTGAGCAAGTACCCGGTCATCGCCTTCTACGTGAGCGTGCGCGACCGTGGGGGGAAGCCGCTATACGGCCTCAAGCGCGACAACTTCCAGGTGATTGAGGACAAGGTCCCCATGTCGGGGCTCTATGTGGACTACTTGAAGGACAAGGATACCTCCTCCTCGATGGTGTTCTGCGTGGACCGGTCCGAAGACATGCGCCAGTATCACAACGACGTGCCCTGGGTCGCCGAGTTCATTTTACAGAAGATGCGCACCAACGACTCGTTCCGCGTCGCGAGCGCGGCGGCGGATTACGTTTCCGAAACCGATTTCGACTGGAGCCGGAGGCGCGCCCTCGCCGCGCTCGGGGGCGCCGGCTACGGCGCCGGGAAGAATATCGGAAAGGCGCTTTACAATTCCATCACGGACTTGGTGCCCAGGATCAACAGGCGCGGCGTGATCTTCCTGACGGACGGGGTGCTGGACGAAAAATCGTTCTCGCAGTACACGGCCGACAACATCATCTTTTTCGCGAACAGCCATCATATTCCCATCTACATAGTCTCGTTCAAGGAGAAGAGCCGCACCCTCGAGCGGATCGCGCTTTCGACCGGGGGGGCGTACTATTTCACGCGCCAGGTGGAGAACCTTAAAGGCATATACGAAAAGATACACGGCGCCGAGGAAAACCGCTACGTGCTCGTGTACTCGACGCTGCGTTCCGCGACCGTGAACGGCTGGTGGTCCGAGGTGAAGCTCGAGGTGAGCTACAAGAACCAGAAGGGCCAGGAGTGGGGCGGTTACTTTGTACCGTAAAGAGGCGGACCCCTACGCGCTCGCGCGCGCGGGCATGGTGGACCGGATAGCCTGTGCGGGGGGCTTTTCCCGAACGGTGCTCTCCGCCATGGAGCGCGTCCCGCGCCATCTCTTCGTTTCGGAGGCCCTCCGGTACCGCGCCTACGAGGACGTGTCGCTGCCCATTGGCCACAGCCAGACCATAACCAAGCCCACGACCGTCGCGCGCATGGTGCAGGCCCTTGACCTCAGGGGGAACGAACACGTGCTGGAAATCGGGACGGGCTCCGGGTACCAGGCCGCGGTGCTCGCGGGGCTCGCTGACCGGGTTACCACATGCGAGCGGATCGAGGAGCTCTTCGCGCGGGCGCGGGATACGCTCCTGTTCCGCCTGGGCCTCCCCAACGTAACCGTCGTGCATAACGGCGACTTCACCCCGCCCGGGGGACCGTACGACGGCGTAATCGTCGCCGCGGTCGCGAGCGACCTTCCCGACGAGCTCTTCGACGCGTTGAATGACGGCGGATCGCTCGTGATACCCGTGCGGCAGGGCGCGGGCCAATCGATCAGGCGTTATGTGAAATCTGGTGGGAAGCTGTTCGAGGACGAGCTCGGAAGGGCCCGTTTCGTGCCGCTGGTTTCACCCGCGCGCTAGGCGCCGTTTACGATCCCCGCGATCCACTTGAGCGACTTCCGGAACTGCTTTTCCTCCCCGGCGCGGTTCCCGTCCTCCGGGTAAACCTCTATGGTCTTGTCGCACAGAAGGTGGTTGAAAAGCGCGAACACGCATTCCGGCGGCGAGATCGTGTCCCTGAAACCCACGGTCGTGAGCGTGCTGCAGCGAATCCGGTCGCTAAAATTGATCCCGTCGAAATAGGTGAGGTTTTTCTTGACGGCCTTCTTCCTGGTCTTGTGCTGTTCCAGGTATTCGTTGATCTCGCGCGTCGCGTCGCCCGTGGAGATGTTCTGGCTCAGGGTGAGGTAGCAGAGCGAGGGGGTGTCCAGCACGAGCGCCGCCACGCGGTTGGAGTATGAGGCGGCGAACAGCGCCGCGGCGGACCCCAGTCCCTTCCCGATAATTCCTATCGCGCTGCAGTCGATCTCCCCGTTCAGCCGGAGGGCGTCGATGGAGCGGAACACGTCCAAGTAGACGCCCCTCAGGTAATAGGAGGACAGGTCGTCTATGCCGTCCACCATGTATCCGGGGGACGCGGGACCCTCCGGCGTCTCTTGCCGTATGAGGTCGTGTCCCCGCAACTGGATGAAGAAATAGGCGATTTCGTGTTCCAGCGCGTATTTCGCGTAGGGATTGGGCCGGTTGTAGTCGGGCACGACAATCACCACACGCGGCTTCTTCGCGCCCTTCGGGATGGAAAGCTCTCCCTGAATGACGGACTTGTTGTGGCTGCGAAAGCTCACGTCGAAGTTCCTGAACCCGGTGGGTCCGTGCTTCTTGGGCTCGAATTTCGGCTCTATGGGAATTTTTTTGAGCTCCGCGAACGAGGAGTTCCAGAAGGCGTCGAAATCGCTCTCCCTGTCGAAAGGGGGCAAGTGGAGAAAAAACCGGTCAAATTCGCTTGCGGGCATCGGGACTTCCGGGTCGGTTCAATTTGCGAGCCTGTATAACAGGTAGTCGTTGTAGTTCAGCAGAAGGTACAGCAGAACAAAAAGCAATGCGCAGATACCCAGTACGCCCAGCAGCCACAGGATGAAGGCGCCGGGCTTCCCCGCCATGCGCAGCGCGATCTGGGCCGGGGTGAGTCCGTTCTTCCGGTGACGCATTGCCGCGCGCACGGCGAGCGCGAATCCGGTCCCCGCGAGGATTACCCAGAAGGAATACTTGAAGATCATCGTGTACGCCTTCTTGTGTGCGATCGCGAAGCCCGCCACGGGGAAGATCACGAGGTCCATTACCACGATGCACGCGATAGCGGACATGAAGATGAAGGAACAAAGAATGAGCGTTTCCCTGAGCTTGTCGTGCAGGCGTACCTTTTCCAGAGAGTTGTCGTTATTCATTGGTGATGCCGCTCCCCGGGGTTATCGCTTCCCTGTCGTGGATTTGTCCGCGTCCGTCTTTGCCGCGCCGTCCGTGCGCGCCTTGTCCGCGGCGGACGAATCCGCGGGCTTGTCGGCGGCCTTTTCGACGGGTTTGGCGTCGGTCACGCCCATGCCCTCGAGCGCATCGCGCGCCGCCTTCTGCACGACCGGACTCGGATCATAATCCCTTTTGTATTTCAAAATGTCAATAGTTCTTTTGTCTTTCAGGTCCTTCATGAGCTTGATGGCCTTAATGCGCACCATGCTGTTATCGCTTTTCAGGGACTCCATGAGCCGGGGGAGCGCACCCTCGTCTCCCAGGCGCACCAGCGCCGATACGCAATAGATGTACAGGGTGTAGTGCTCCTTGCGCTTCTTGAAGGGCATCGCCTCGATCGTCTTCACCACCTCGTTGATATCGGCGGCCGATTCCTTCGCGCCCAGGAGCGACAGGGCGCTCGCCGCGTACGAGCGCATGTCCAGGTTCTCGTCCTGGTCTTTTAGAAGCGCGATGAGGAAGCCCCTCGATTCCTGGATGCCGGCCTTCCCCAGGAAGAGGATGAGCGCCTCGCGCAGGATAGCGGTGGTTTTCAGGTCCTTGATGCCCGCCTCCGCGAACTCGCGCGCCTCGCCCGCCTTGAAGTCCGCGAGGGTGCGGATGATCGAATCGGTGAAGTTCGAGTCCTTCGCAAGGTCCTGCTCCTTGAGCTTTTTAACGAGCACGTCCTTCGCCTGCGCGTACATGAGCGCATGTATGCCGCCCACCGCGGCGGTACGTACGTCCTCAGTGGGGTCGTCCAGGAAGCGTACGAACTCGGGACCCAACTCCGCGAGCTTGAGGTCGCCGCCCACGGTGATGGCCCTCACGAGCACCTCCTCGTCGGTATCGGACTTGAGGAGCTTCAGGAGGAGTGGTCCGGCGTGCCACTTGGAGGACTCGTCCTTGAGCGTGAGCATCAGGTTAATCGCCTCGCGCCGCTCCTTGCTGATGCCGAACTCCAGCGTGCGCTCTATCCATTCGAGACGCTTCTTTTCGTTTTCTGCGGCCTTTGACGAAGCGTCCGCGGCGACGGGCCCCTTGACCTCCCCGGCGGTTTTTTCCCCGGGCGAGCCCTTTCCGGCGCCGTTCTTCGCCGACGGGTCCGCGGTCACCGGGGGTTTATCGGCCCCCGTGCCCTTGTCCGCTGCCTTTTCTTCGCGCCCCGGTGCGAGCGCCTCGTCCTTGACCGCGGGGCTTTTCACGGCCGCGGCCTTTTTCGTTTCCGCCGCGAAGCCCGCGTGTCCTGAATATAGAAACAGTAACGCCGCGAAGGCCAGCAAAGATATCGGGCGCCGATATCGCATGTCGCGTGAGGCTTGTTTTTTCATGGGTTTGTACGCTCTTTCATTAATATCGGCCCGAAACCCCCGCGAATACAATCGCGCGGGCGAAAAACTTGACAATGGGGCCCGGGGTGACGGATACTATCACCCGGCGGGGCCGATACACGGGTCCCCGGGAAAGGAGGCCATCGATCATGAAACCACACCGGGCGTTCGTCGCGGCCGCGCTGCTTGCGCTCCTGCTGGCGCCTCACCCCACCTCCGCCGAGCGGGGCGTATACGCGCTCGTGACGCTCGAGGGCTCGGTCAACCCGATCATGGCGGACTACATCGTCGATTCCATCAAGAAGGCGCCCGCGCAGGGCGCGGAGTTCGTGGTCTTACGCATCGACACGCCGGGGGGCATGCTCAATTCGACGCGCGAGATCATCCAGGCAATTCTTTCATCCGAGATTCCCGTAATCGTGTTCACCGCGCCGCGCGGTGCGCAGGCGGCGTCCGCGGGGGGCTTCATCATGCTTTCGGCGCACGTGGCCGCGATGGCGCCCGGCACCGAGATCGGGGCGATGCACCCGGTGAGCCCCCTGGTGGATTTCGACGAGAAGGAGGGTGAGGATAAGGAAAAGGGGAAGGGGAAGGGTCCCGATAACGTCATGGGCAAAAAGATACTGAACGACACCGTCGCCTATGGCAAGAGCCTCGCGCAGCTTCGCCGCCGCAACGTCGCCTGGACCGAGCGCGCCATCCGTGACGCGATTTCGAGCACCTACCTCGAGGCGCTCAACCAGAACGTGATCGATCTCGTCGCCGACGACATGGACGATCTGCTGAAAAAGCTCGACGGCCGAATAGTCGACATGAACGGGAAGGCCGTGATGCTCTCGACGCAGGGGGCGCGGCGCCTGGACCTCGTCATGGACTGGAAGCAGCGGATGCTCAATTTTCTCGCCGACCCGAATGTCGTCTACTACCTGTTCCTGATCGCCGTTGTCGGCATAGGGATCGAGTTGAAAAGCCCGGGGCTCATCCTGCCGGGGGTCGTGGGGGTCGTGGCCCTCTTCCTGTTCCTCATGGCGGTACGGATACTCCCCGTAAACGCCGCGGGACTGATCCTGCTGGCCACATCGATCGTGCTGTTCATCCTTGAATTGAAGTTCGCGAGCTACGGCCTGCTCGCCCTCGCGGGGATCGTCGCCTTCGTTATCGGCTCCATGATCCTCTTCGATTCCCCGCTCCCGGGGGGGCAGGTCCCCATGACCACCGTCGCGGCTGTGCTCGTCTTCCTGCTCCTGTTCTTCTTCGGGGCGATACGCGCCGTGATAAAGACGCACCGCGGGCAGGTGCAGACGGGCAGGGAGGGGATCGTGGGCGAGACCGGGCGTGCCATGAGCGATTTTGGCGGGAGCGGCAGGGTCTTCGTGCACGGCGAGATCTGGAACGCGCACTCCGAAGACGACATCCGCCGCGACGATGCGGTGGAGGTGCGCGCGATCGACGGCATGGTCCTCGAGGTGAAAAAGCGCGCGTAAGACGGTGCCTTGGTGCCCAGTAAGGGGTCAGAGCCCCTTGGCGTCCGGTAAGCCCACTGTTTTGCCCCGGTCCTGGCGGATGCGGGGCCGGAAGCTGGCCGGAATTCATTTCGGGAGGGCGGGGGTCAGAGCCTTCTGGGAGGATAGGGGTCAGAGCCTTCCCTTTGGTGGGCAGGGGTCAGAGCCTCACGGCCGTTTCGGTTCAATTCAGCACATCAAGGAGGGGTTATGAGCCCGGTTGAGATAAGGCGGGACGGGAAAATCGCGATCCTCACCATGGATCGCCCCGATCGGCACAATGCTTTTAATGAAGACATGTGGATGAGCCTGGGAAAAGCCACGGACGACCTCCTGGCCGCGATGCCCCGGGCGATCGTGATCACCGGTGCCGGCGCGCGCGCGTTTTGCGCGGGTTTCGACGTAAATCCCGATAACCCCCAGGTCGCGGCGCTGGTGGGCGCCGTCCAGAAACACGACCCCAAGCCCGTGGAGGGGCTCATCCGGCTTATCCGCACCACGGTCGACCGCTTCACGGGGCTCCCGGTGCCGGTGATCGCCGCCGTGAACGGCATGGCCTACGGTGGCGGCGCCGAGCTCGCGTCGCGCTGCGACATGCGCGTGGCGGACCCCGCCGCGGTATTCTGCTTCTCCGAGGTGCGCCTGGGGCTCATCCCCGACTGGGGGGGCGGCGTTGCGCTCGCGCGGCTCATAGGGACGGGCAGGGCGGCCGACATGATCCTCTCGGCGCGCAAGGTGGACGCGGCTGAGGCGCACGCGATGGGGCTCGCGGACCGCGTGAGCGCCCCGGGGAAGTGCCTGGACGAGGCCTGTGCGCTGGCGCATGAAATCGCGCGCAACGGTCCCGCCTCCGTGCGCGCCGCGCTCGCGGTCATTCGCGCGAGCCGGGAGCTTCCCATGGGCAAGGCGCTCGATTTCGAATCCGAGCAGGCCATAGCCCTTATCGCGGGGGGCGAATGCATCCACGGGATCACGGCGCTTCTTTCGAAAAAGGAGCCCGAATTTCCGGATGTAGAATAAAATAATAAATCCGACATGTCAGTTCAATTTCTGATCGATCAGGAATTGAGAAGATTAATCGTAACGTATAGGGTACAAACCGGACGGACGGAACGAAATCCGTATCCGTATCACACTAACCGGAGGATTCGCCCATGATTGTGCCACGCAGCCGCTGGTTCACGAGCCTCATCCTGTCGCTCCTTCTCGCCGTGGTCACCGCACCCGGGTGCTTCAACGCGGGTGAAGGCAAAGACGTATCGGCGGACGAAGGACTGGATTCGCCCATAAAAGCCACGTTCGATGCGAGCGAGGTCAATCCCGGCCAGGGAGTCTACCTGGTGGGCGCCGGCATCTACGACATCACCGGTCCCGCCGCAGAGGTGGGCATGATGGGCTTCGCCGATACCGCACAGAAGACCGAGGGTATCTTCACCAGGCTGCGCGCGCGCGCGTACATAATCGGGGACGGGGCTAAACGCGTCGTCTTCGTGAGCGGCGACCTGGGAATGATCTTCCAGTCCGTCAAGCAGGGAGTGACCGCGAAACTCCAGGCGAATTCGGCGACCGCTCCCTATTACAACGACAAGAACGTCCTCCTCTCCGCGATCCACACGCACAGCGGGCCGGGAGGCTTCTCCCACTATTTCCTGTACAATGTTACCACAATGGGATTCATAGAGCAGAACTACAACGCCATCGTGGACGGTATTTACCGCGCGATACTCAGGGCGCATCAGAACCTCGCCCCCGGCAGGATATATATCAGCAGCGGCGAGCTCGACAACGCGAGCATGAACCGCTCGCCCGTCGCTTATGACAACAACCCTGCCGCGGAGCGCGCCGCCTATACCGCGAACGTCGACCGGACCATGACGCTCCTGAAGCTCGTGGACTTGCAGGGCGCGGAGATCGGGATGATAAACTGGTTCGCGGTTCATCCCACCTCGGTGGGACCGACGAACAAGCTCATCGGGAGCGACAATAAGGGGCTCGCTTCCTACCTCTTCGAAAAGATGAAGGGGACCGACTATCTTGCGCAGAAAACCTTCGTGGCTTCCTTCGCCCAGGCAAACGCGGGCGACGTGACCCCCAACCTCTGGGGACCCGCCGACGGGGTGACCGATTACGCCCACTGCTGGACCATCGCGCAGCGGCAGCTCGCCAAGGCCCTGGAGCTCTATAACGGCGCAGGCACGATGCTCACCGGGGCCGTGGATTACCGGCACCGCTATGTCGATTTCTCCGGCCTGTACGTGGACGATGCGGGATGCGTGACCTGCGACGCGGCGATGGGCGCGTCCTTTGCCGCGGGAAGCACCGAGGACAACCTGTCGCCGGTCGACGGTATGTTCGACGAGGGCGTCACCGTGGACAGCGCGCAGTGGAGCGAGAACGCGCGCAACGCGTTCCTCACCAGCTTCCTGCCGGGGATATTCGCGGTCGCTTGGCCGACCACGCTCGACGACGATTACAAGGCCTGTCACGCGGAAAAGCCCATACTCATTCCCACCGGGCGCGCGAGCTTCGATGGCAATCCCTGGACGCCGCCGATACTCCCCGTGCAGGTGTTGAAGATCGGGAACTTCGCGATCGTCGCCCAGCCCACCGAGATCACGACCATGGCGGGCAGGCGCCTGCGGAACACCGTCCTTTCCGGGCTTTCGGGAAGCGGCGTAACGCATGCCGTCATCGCGGGGCTTTCGAACGCGTACGCCTCCTACGTGACGACGCGCGAGGAATACGCGAAGCAGCATTACGAGGGCGCGGGCGTGCATTTCGGCCCGTACACGCTCAAGGCTTACCAGCAGGAATTCCTGAAACTCGCAACCGCACTGCGCGACGGTTCGGCCGTGGACGGCGGGCCTACCCCCGACGATCTGAGCGGCGACCAGGCGTGCTTCCAGACGGGCGTGGTGTTCGACGACAAGCCGCTCTTCAAGAATTTCGGCGACGTCGAGACGCAGGCCGCGGCGTCGTACGCGCGGGGAGCGCGCGCCCGGGTCGTGTTCTGGGGCGGGCATCCCAAGAACAACCTGCAGATACAGGGGACCTACCTTACGGTGGAAAAGCAATCCGGTTCATCGTGGGTAACCGTTGCGCGCGACTGGGATCCCGAGACCACCTACCACTGGGCGCGCGACGGCGTGGCCAATTCCAAGATCGAGATCACCTGGGATACGACGGGGGCCGCGACGGGGACGTACCGCATCCGGCATTTCGGTCATTACAAGAACGGGTGGAACGGTAATATTTACGCATACACCGGCACCTCGCGCACCTTTACGGTGCAGTAAATCGTAACGAAGAAGGCGCGGATTCGAATCCGTGCCTTCTTCGCATCTCCTCTATCCCCACATATCCCATTCCGTAATGTACTACGCGCACACCGCCTCGATCGCCTTGCGGAATTCTTCGAACGTATACGGCTTGATGATAGCGCCGTCGAACCCGAACCTCGTGTGCTCGGAAACCGTGAGGTCATGGGCGTACCCCGTGGAAACGATCACCTTCGCCGCGGGATCGAGCTCCTTGATCCTTACGACCGTATCGACGCCCCCCATGCCGCCGGTGATGGTAAGGTCCATGATGATCAGCCTGAAGGGCCGGCCGGCTTCACGCGCCCTGCGGAATTCATCGATCGCGTCCTCGCCGCGCTTCACGCATACCGGCTCGAAGCCCATGTGCCTCAGGAGGTTCGCGCCTATTTTAAGGACGAGCTCCTCGTCGTCCATGAGCAGCACCCTCCCGGAAAAACAGGATGGCGGCGCGACGGGTCTCGCCTCGCCGGGGGCCTTTTCGTCCGTCGCGGGAAGATATACCGTGAAGGTGCTTCCCTCGTTCGGCCGCGAGGCCGCCTCGATATGGCCGCCGTGCTTCTTGACGATGGAGAAGGATATCGCGAGCCCCAGGCCCTCTCCCCCGGGCTTGGTGCTGAAATAAGGCTCGAAAATGGAATGGAGAAGATTTTCGGGAATTCCGGTGCCGGTGTCCTGGAAACGGATTCGAACGTATCGTCCGGCGAAAAGCACCGGAGAGTCCCCGGTGAGCGTGACGTTGTCCGCGCTTACGACAAGGCGTCCGCCTTCCTTCATCGCCTGCTTGGCGTTTATCGCGAGGTTCTGGATGACCTGCGAGATCTGGTTTACATCCACGACCGCGTTAAGGATATCCTCGCCCAGGGCATACTGCACATCGATGTTCGAACCCGTCATGGAGAAGCGCACCGTGTCGCGTATCAGCCCCGACAGGGAGACGAAGCTCTTCTCGATCACGCCGCCCCGCGAGAAGGTGAGCAGCTGCCCGCTCAGGATCTTCGCCCTGAGCGAGGCTTTTTCGATCTCCTCAATGAGAGGATAGACGCCGTGCGCGGCGGGCAGGGTCGCGCGGGCCAGCGATGCGTTCGCGAGCACGCCGGTAAGGATATTGTTGAAGTCGTGGGCGATCCCGCCGGCGAGCAGCTCCAGGTACTCGTTCTTCCGCATCCGCTCCACTGATTTCGCCTGGTCCAGGAAAAGCATCATGATGGAAATCATCGCGAGGACGGTGAACGCGGTCACCCCGAGGCAGAACAGGGGAAACGTCCGGATCGTAAAAAGGCCGGTATCCCTTTCACTTACGGCGAGCACGAGGTCGGTCACGCCCGTGGAAATGCCGATCACCAGGCCCGCGAGCAGAAGTATCGCGCGGCGGGTCTTTCTGGTGAGCCTGATCTCTACGACCATGAGCGCGAGCGTGTACATCGAGAGCGCGAAAATGATGAAATCGCGGACCCGGTAGAGGATTCCCGGGGTCCCCCTTCCCAGGTTCCATGGCGTCTCAACGGTTCCGGGGACCCTGGACAGCGCCAGGTACTCGTTCGGCGAGATGAATGCCCAGGCGGTCATGAACACCGCGATCACCAGGGTGGTCGAGTAGATTGCACGGTTGGCCCGCTTAAGCGCGGGGGTAAGTTCGAGCATGTGGTGAAACATGTAGGGCAGGGCGAACATGTAGTACGCGACCACGAGCGCCTCTATCCGGTGGAATTCCATACCCGTTCGGGGCAGTCCGCGTATGCCGGAAACTATCACGAGCATGTCGATGCAGGTATAGAGGATTCCCAGGGAGCCGATAATGACCGTCGCGAGGTACAGGCGCGTCCGTGTAACCGAATACACGTAGAGATACAGCACCGTCCCTATCAGCAGGATGCCTGAACAGAGAGAAAGCAAAACTATCGGCGTGATCGCGGCAAGCACCCGGGCTTCCTCCACGCAGGGTTCCGATACGCCGACCCCGCGGACGTAAATATCATACCCCGAAACTAAACCTGTCACCGGAAAATGCAAGGATTTATCGCTGTCCCGATTCCCGCTGCCGAAGGCAATGCGGAGACTGTCACGCGTGGTATTCGCACCCCTTCCGGGGACAAGCGTCCCGCCGAACGGACGGCAATATACGGTTGACTCCTCCGGGGCGGGCCTCCATGATGCGAAGGTCGGTGTCCCCAGTTCGCCCGGTTTCCCTATCAACCCGGAGGTCGCCATGAATACTGGTGCGCTTGTCAAATCGCCGCAGAGGTCCGGGGCGTTCCTGGCCCTGCTGGCATGCGTCGCTCTCTCCGCGCTTTCGGTCCTGACTGCGTCCCTGGTCCAGCGCGATTTCGGAAGGGTTCGCGTGTCCGACGCGTGGTTCGAAAACGCCAGCGGCATCATGGTGCGCGCCAAGCTCTTCGCGCCGGAAGGCGCGACGCGCGCGAAACCGGTGCCCGGCATGGTGTATATTCACGGCTACCAGAACAACCGGGAGACGGGCGACGCGTACTCCCTGGAAACCGCGCGGCGCGGCATCGCCGTGCTGAACATAGACGCGATCGGGCGCGGGCACTCGGGGATTTCCGGAAGGCCCGCGGATCCCGGTTTCGATCCCACCTACGGCGGTACGGGCGCGGTCGCGTACCTGCGCGGCCTCGACTTCGTCGATCCCGCGCGCGTGGGCATCATGGGCCATAGCCTCGGGGCGGAGATGGCGTACAAGGTCGCGCTCGGGGACTCGGGGCTGCGCGCGCTCGTCATCACGGGCTACGCGTACACGGACGAAGCCACGCACGAGATGCCGCGCAATATGCTCATGGTCATCGGAAAGTACGACGAGTTCAGGGCGCGCATGACCGGCACGCGCGACATCGAGAAGGATTGGATGGGGACAGTGCGCACGAAGCGCGCCTTCGGCCGCGACGACGCGAAGCTCGCCGTCACCTACGGGGATTTCGCGAAGGGGAACGCGCGCAGGGTCGCGGTGCCGGCCATCACCCACGTGCACGAGTCCCACAGCGCCGAGGCGATCGCCGAGACGCTTTCCTGGCTGCGTGCCGCGCTCGATCCCGCGCCCGACGCGTGGATAAATCCGGACGACCAGACCTGGAAGCGCAAGGAGCTCGCGACGCTCGTCGCGATGCTCGCGGGCTTCGCCGCGCTCTTCCCCCTGGCGCTAATCTTTATAAGGCTTCCCTTCTTTGGCGCGCTCAGGCGCGACTTCGAGCGCTACGAATGCGCACCCGGGGCATACGCGAAATTCGCCGCCGTGAACGGCTTGCTCATGTGGCTCTACCTGCCGCTCATCCTGCTCCTGTTCGGGTTCCACAAGTATGTCGCGCACATTGACGGCGCGTTTCCCATGATGATGGTGAACGCGATCGTATGGTGGCTCGTCTGGGTGAACGCGATCGGCCTTGTGCTCTTCAGGCGCTGGTACAAGAATAAGGCGGCGCCCCGCGGCGTCACGCTCGCGGACTTGGGGGTGAGCTTCTCTGAAAACGGCCCGGCGATCGACCGGGGGGCGCTGGGCAGGGCCGTGCTCCTCGCGGGCGCGCTCTTCGCCTTCATGTACGCCGTCGAGCTTGTCGCGGAAAAATGCTTCATCGTCAATTATCGATTCGTCTATCCCTTCATGAACGATCTCACGGCGTACCGCGCGGGCATGTTCCTGCTCTACTTCCCGTTCGTGCTCTTCTGCCTCGCGGTCACCGGCGCGTTCCTCCACGGCCAAATACGCAGGCCCGCGGACGGCGGCTGGCTCCCGACCCTCGCCGCGCGCGCGGGGTACGCGGCGCTCGCGCTGTGCCTGCCGCTCGTGATCTTTCTCCTGGTACAGTACGTCCCGCTCTTCATAAACGGGTTCATTCCCTTCACGGGCCCTAACGGGCTCTTCGTGGTTTTCGTGATCAATATATTTCCCATGCTCGCCCTCTTCGCGCTCACGGCCGCGCTCTCGGCGTGGATGCACCAGCTCACGGGCACGATCTACGCGGGCGCCGTCCTGAACGCGTGCATCATCACCTGGGTGCTTGCCTCGTCGCAGGTGATCGCGCCCATACCGGTATAAGGAGCGTATTAATGGAACTTCACGTCGTCCTGCTCGCCTTTTTCGCCGCGACCGCCCTCGCGCACCTCGCCGCCGAGGCGCTGAGTTCGCTCCCGGGCCGTTATGCCACCAAGCCCTTCCTCGTGCTCTCGCTCGCCCTCTACTACGCCGCGGCCGCGCCCAGCGTCAACTGGATCATGGTCGCGGCGCTTGCCGGGGGTTGGCTGGGCGACATCTTTCTCATGATCCCCGACCCTGAAAAAACGCGCCGCTGGTTCAAGCCGGGGCTCGCGGCCTTCCTGGCCGGGCACGTGTTGTACATCATCGTGTTCGCTTCGTATATGGGGAGTGCGGGGAACGTCCCCGCCTGGGGATGGTGCGCGCTCGCGGTCTTCGTCGCGACGGGAGCGACCGGGTACCGGCTCATAGCCCCCCACGCGGGGAAGATGCTTCCGGCGATCGTCGCTTATATCGCCATAATCGTGCTCATGGGCGCGGCGACAGTGCTGCCGCTCGGGACGGTGCGTTTCATGGGGGCGCTCCTCGCGATGGCGGGCGCGTTCGTCTTCATGGTGTCCGATACGGTGAACGCCTACAACAAGTTCGCGCGGGAAATTCCGCATGAGCGGCTCTATACCATGAGCACGTACCTGGGCGGTCAGTTCCTCCTGGTGCAGGGATACCTGATGTTCTAGGGACGCGCCCCGTCAATTCCGGGGTTTGAGGAAGGGGATGACCAGCGGCCCGTCGGGCAGGATGCCCACCCGGCCGCCTTTCATTACGTCCAGCGCATCGGCAAGCGCCTTTTCCACGGAGGGCGTGCGGATGAGCCAGGCGCGCGAAGCGGAGGCATCGTCGAGCCCGCCGGTGAAGATGCGGACGTCGAAGTCCGCGGCGATGCGGGCGTGGATGAGCGCCTGCCACTGGTCGGGCATGGTGTCGGAGAGTCCGCCCAGCGCCGCGTGCGCGTCACGGGCCGCGGGGTAGCGGCCCAGGAGCGCCGCGTAATTTCCGTGGGAGGGGAGCCCTTCCTCGCACGCCGCGGCGATGATGATCGTCCCGCCGGGGCGCGTGACGCGCGCCGCCGCGCTCATTCCCTTGACCGCCTGGTAGAGGTTCTGGTCGAGCGGGTAGCCGCTGTTGGTCGCGATCGTCACGTCGAAGGCCTCGTCCACCCCCGCCATCGCGTGCTCCCGCACAAAGGCGCATCCCGCGGCGTGCGCGGCGAAGAGCTCGCCCGCGAAGACGCCCGTCACGCGCGCGTCGGGATCCAGGCTCACGTTCACGCAAAAGTCGGGCGGCGCGAGCCGCGCGGCCGCCGCCATCTCCTCCCACACCGGGTTCCCCTCCGTGACCCCCCAGGTCGCGTCCTGGTGCGAGACCAGGTGCGCCGCGTGGTTCGCCGTGATGCTCCCGAGCGAGGCGATGCCGGGCAGGATCGCCTTGGGCCCGCCGCTGTAGCCCGCGAAGAAGTGTGGCTCTATGAACCCGGTTACGATTCTAAACTGGGCGTCCAGGTAGGCGCGGTCGAGCTCCACGCGGTTTCCCCCGGGCGTCGCGCCGCACGCGGCGTGCGCGGCCGCGTCGCAGGCGTCGTGCTGTACGCAGCGTACGCGGGCGAACAGCGGGCCGCCCACGAGCGCGCGCATTTCGCCCTCGGTCTGGGCGCGGTGGGCGCCGGTCGCGTTCAGGAGCGTTATGCGCGAGTCGGGAACGCCCGCGCGGTTGAGCTCGTCGACGATCACGGGAAGAACCATGGAATTCGGGGTCGCGCGCGTCGCGTCGGTGTGGACGATGACGACGGACATGCCGGGGCGCACGCACCGGGCGAGCGGCGGACAGCCCGTGGGCGCGCGCAGGCCCTGGAGGAGCGCTCCTTCCGGGTCGGGCAGGGGATGGGCCTTGCGGCCCGATACTACCACGGCGGTATCGGGCACCCGGGCCTCGATGCAGCCCCGTCCGTAGGGAAGCCTTATCATCATGCCGATTCGCGTCCTCTGCGCGGGAGTGAACGGGCGCGCTGAAAAAATAAGAGCGCTCCGGACCGTTCGTGTATCGGACCCTATCCCCCTCCGCTGCGCCGGTCAAGAGAAATCCCCGCGTGCGGATTCCCCTTGACAATCGGGCCCGCACGGTGTAGCCATCAGGGAGCCCCGGCAAAACCGCGCGCAACCGGAGAGTACGAATGAACTGGGTGTCCGTCCCGGTCCTCATGATGGCAGCGATCTGCTTCTACGTGGGGGCCACCTACCTGTGGTCCTGGTCCCGCCGCCGCGCGGAACCCGAAAACCTTTCCTTTGCGCTCACCTGCGTCGTCATAGGATGCTACAACGTGTTCTGCGCGGGCCTGTACAATTCCGCGTCCGTGGAGGAGGGCATCACCTGGCAGCGCCTCCAGTTTGCGTCGCTGTGCCTCTTCTCGATCTCGATACTCTGGTTCGCGAGCCACTTCACGGGCTACCGCCCGCGCCGCGTACTGGCGCTCATCACGGGATGGATGAGCGCGCTCTTCGTCGCGGGGCTCGCGCTCAGGGGAGCGCTCACGCTCACGGTCGATATGCCGCGGCCCAAGCAAGTCTCGCTCGCGGGACTCGCGATCACCTACTACGAAGGCGATCCCGGGACGGTGTACGAAATCCAGTACCTCTCGATGGCGGCCGGGTTCGTCTTCCTGCTCTGGATGATCGCGCGGCATTACCGCGAGGGGGGCCGTGAGCACGCGCGCCCGCTCCTCGTTGCCCTGGTCGTGTTCTTCGCCGCGGCCATGAACGACATGCTGGTGGGCGAGGACGTGTACCCGTTCGTCTTCCTCATCGAGTACGCCTACATGGTCGTCATCTTCTCCATGGCCTACGTGCTCCAGAACAAGCTCATCACCCTTGATCGCGAGGTACGCGCGCTCAACCTGAGGCTCACGGAAAAGGTGAACGAGCGGAGCATGGAGCTTCTCTTCAGCGAGATCGGGAAGGGGCTGTACGCCGAGATACTGTCGGAGCTTTCCGCCCCCGGCAAGTCGACGCGCGCGGCGCGCTCCCTCGAGCGGCTCGCGGCCCAGGACCAGGGCGCCGGGATGGCGAAGCTCAGCCGCGACCTGGCGGTGATATCGAACATTGAGGACCTGCTCCGCCGCGCGATCGGCAAGGCCGTGGAGATCTCGTCGGCCGACGAGGGCTTCATCTTCCTCGCGGGGGAGCGGGGCGGGCTGGAGCTCCGCTCGTCCAGCCCCGGGGACGCGGTTCCCCCGCGAAGGGCGGTGGCGCTCGCGGGTCGTTCCTTCCGCGAGGGGGGGCGCATCATCGCCTCCCGGGGACGCGGCGAGACGCGGGGCGGGGGAAGCGACGTCCTGGCGGTGCCGCTTCGCCTGGGCGGGGAGATTATCGGCGCAGGGTGCCTCGTGAAGCGCGCCTCGTCGGGACGCTTTGCCGAGGAAGACGAAAGGATCATCGCCGCGTTCATGAACCAGGCGGCGGCGGCACTCGAAAACGCCTTTCTCTACCAGCGCATGGCAAACGCCCGCAGGCCCACGGGGCGCACCGATCTCACTCCGGCGATCGAGGAGAAGATCGCGAAGGCGATCGCCTACCTGGAGGAGAACTACCTGGATGACGTTGCGCGCGAGGGGCTGGCTGCCATGCTCGACATGCACCCGGACTCGCTGGGGCGCTATTTCAAGATCCGCACCGGTAAAAAGATAAGCGACTTCGTCAACGAACTCCGCGTGAAGGAGGCGGCGCGCCGCCTGGCCCGGACCGACGAGAACATCGTCCACATCGCCTTCGCCGCGGGCTTCGAAAGCATCCCCACGTTCAACCGCGCCTTCCACAGGGTAATGGGTATCACGCCTACGGAGTACCGGGAATCAGCGGCTGAACCGCGAATGCACGCGAATAAGCGCGAATCTAAAAATCATTAGCGTTCATTCGCGTCTATTCGCGGTTGCCTGTTTCGACTCCGCTCATTTCGACTACGCTCAATGAGCGGAGTCGAATTGAGCTGAGCGTCCCCGGCCGGTGCAGGGGACGAGTCGCGTAAAAACTTGACAGATCGCGGCCGGTGAAGAAAAGTTTATGCGCAAAGGCGGGCGGTTTGGCACGGGAAGCCGGGTCCACGCGGTATAAACCGGGAGAACAGCAATGATTGTAATCGTATGGAACGACAAATTCGCGATCAACGTCGAGCAGGTGGACGAACAGCACCGCACGCTCTTCGAGTTGACGAGGGCGCTTTATGACATTGTCAAGACGGAATCCGCGGAGAAACAGACGATCGAGGGCGCGCTCGACGCGCTCGTGGATTACACCGCGTACCATTTCAAGAGCGAAGAGGCTCTCATGCGCGAGATAGACTATCCCCGCTACGAATCCCACAAGCTGGAACACGACACGCTCACCGCCCAGGCGCTCGATTTCAGGACGCAGCTTCTGGACGGCAAGCCCGTGGATACCGAGGAATTCCTGAATTTTCTCTTCAACTGGCTCACGAAGCACATCATGGACAAAGACAAGAAGATCGGGGCGTACATCGAATTGCAGGATCTAAAGGTCAGGGAAACCGAAGGTTAGCAAGGCCGCACGAAAAAAGTACGCCTCCCCAGGGGAGGCGGCTTGAGCTCCGCGATGTTCCGCGCGGCGGCCGGTCGCGGCCCATCCGGCACCCCCGCCTCAGATATCCTCACAGTAGTTTTCTACGTCCCCCTCCCCGTGAAGGAAGAAGTCCCGCGCGAGCGGCGCGCCAGGGTCGACCGCATACGGCGTGAGGTCGCAGATACCGTTCGCCATGAGCACCTCGTCGTCTATGTAGAAGTTACCGGTCGTCTCCCGCGCAGGGGAGGTGAGGACGTACCATGCCGCGTCCGCCACGATTTCCGGTGTGCGGGAATGGCGCATCATCTCGTCGCCGCCCAAGAGGTTCTGCACGGCCGCCGTCGCGATCGCGGTGCGCGGCCAGAGCGCGTTGACCGCAATACTGTCGTCCGCGAGCTCCCGCGCCAGCCCCAGCACGCACATCGACATCCCGTACTTGGACATGGTGTAGGCGAGATTGTTTTGAAACCAGCGGCCGTCCATGGCAAGGGGCGGCGAGAGAACCAGCACGTGCGGATTGGCGCTCTTCCGGAGATACGGGAGCGCGATCTTCGTGGTCATGAAGGTCCCCCGCACGTTCACCGCAAACATAAGGTCGAAGCGCTTCATTTCGGTGTCGCCGATACGCGTAAGGCTGATCGCGCTCGCGTTGTTCACCACGATATCGATCCCGCCGAACGCCTTCACGCCCGCGTCGACCGCGGCCCGTACCTGGTCCTCGTACCGTATGTCGCAGATAGCGGCCACGGCCTTCCCGCCCGCCCGCTCGATCTCCCGGACCGCGTCGTACACGGTGCCGGGAAGCTTCGGGTTGGGCTCGGCGGTCTTCCCGACCACGACGATGTTGGCCCCGTCCCGTGCCGCACGCAGCGCGATCGCGAGTCCTATTCCCCTGCTGCTGCCGGTGATGAGGAGCGTCTTGTTCGCGAGATCCATGTGATGACACCTCCGCATGAGTTGCTATATGGAAGGTGCCTAAGGACGGGGCGGCAGTCAAAGCGCGGGGCGCTTTTCGCGTGCGCTATTTCTTTTCGAACACGTACATAACGTACTCCGTCATGCCCCCGGTCTGGTCCTTGAGACGCAGGATATATGATTTGGTCTTGGGCAGGTTGAACCATTCAAACGCGATATTCACATTGTTGAACCAGTCGTAATCGGCCCTGAATATTTCGCGGCCGTCCTCCTCCAGGTACAGGTGGAAATTCCCGTTGTCGTTGCCCGCGACGGCGGCGAAGGCATATTTTTTGCCTTCCTGGAGCTTCACGCTCGCGCTCTGGGACCCCTTGAACGGGCCGTAGCTTTCCCTGAGGGAGTACTTGTTGCTGCCCATGAATTCCCACACGTTCTGACTGCGCGCCGCCCAGAACGCGGGGGCCTTGGCCGGTGCGGCGTTTAGATATAATGGGAACACGGCGAGCGCGAGCGCGATGGAAAGGGTCCGTTTCATATAGTTCCTCCGGGTTACGAGATCCGCGCAGGCATGGGTGATGACATTCCGTCCATCCCACGGCGGGATCATTCCATGTATGCATGACGGACGGGCGATTTCAATGATAATTTGATTTTACGCGCAGCGTGCTGCAGCTGGTAGAACCGGGACAGGATTCCCAAAGCTTTTTCCTATTTGGTCTCCATAATTTCAAGCTGCGTTCCCTAATGTCTCCCCTTTTTTCAACTACCCATATCACAAAAACTGCCTCAGGAGGCCCCCTAAATCCCCCGGAGGGGGACTTCAACGATCTGCAGAATATGCATTTTCTATTAATGGCAGATGTCGTTGCCCCCCGCCGGGGGGTATGGGGGGCGTTTTTTGACTTGTGGGTAATGGGTAGTTACCAAAGGGGAGCTGTGACGTACAGGATGCGCTAATGGTGCCCACGAATGCGCCATCCTGGCGCATGGGCACGGGCGCACCTCGTGTGCGCACCCGGCGTTGCGACACGATGTCGCGCCTTTAGCCGGCGCGGAGCCTGAGGGGATTTTAACCGTCAGTCGCCCTTGGGGCGCCGTCCCCCCGCGCCTGTGCGGGGTCCGGGCCGCGACGAGCCGCCCGGACTTTTTCTCCCGCGATCGCCCGTTTTAGGACCGGACGGCCGTGCGAATCTGTCCTTCGACCCGCCCCCGGGTCTCGGTTTCGAATGCGCGCGCGGGCCGTCGCCCGGGGACGCGCTCCTGCGGGGCTTCTCGTTCCATCCGCCGCCCGCCGGCCTGGATGAACCGGAGGATTTCCCGGGCGACCATTCCTTCCTGGGTGGGCGCGGCGTCCCGGACTTTTCCCGGGAGTAATTTCCGAACGGCCGCTCTTTCTGGCCGTAGGATCGTTCACTGGGTCCGCGTTCCGGTCTCGACGAGCCGCCGCGCTCGGATCTCCCGCCTTCGCGCGCGGGTTTGTCGGAATACGCGGGCTTTTCACGGGTCCATTCCCTCTTCTGGGGCCGCGGCGAACCGTACCCCTTTTCATTGCCGGTTTTCTTCCTGCCGGTTCCCGATCCGTAGGACCTTTCACCGGATCCGGCGCCGCGCGTGCGGCCGGGGGATGCGCGGTAAGGCTTCCGCCCGTCCTCGGGTGCGGGTTTCGAGATATACACGGGCTTTTCACCGGACCATACCTTTCCCGGCGAACGCGACGAATCGACCGGCTGCTCCGTTTCCCACCGTTCGAGGTCCTTTTCGGTCGGGGCGGGCTTTGCGCCTTTATATACCGGCGCGGACCTTTCCCTGAACGGTGCGGTTCTCTTCTTAGGCCTGAAATCGGCTTTCGGTTTACCGCGCGGGGGTCCGGTTCTTTCCGTCCTCTTCCTTTTGAAGGGCTTGTCTTCCCGTTCGAACGGAATTTCGCCATCAGGCGTATCGGCCCCCGGCTCCCCCTCCGCTTTTTCCTTAGCGAAAACCTCCCCGCGCTCGCGGTACTTTTTGACCGACAATGACTTCGCCTTTTCCGGTTTGAGCGCCATGCTTATGCGGATCTCGCGCTCCTTGTACATCGTGCCGGTCAGCTTCGCGACGGCCTCCTCGGCCTGTGCCGCTTCTTCCATCTCGACGATCGCGTAGCCCTTCTTCTTGCGCATCTTTATGGCCGTAACGGCGCCGTATTGCGAGAGCAGGTCCTTGACTTCCGTACCCGTGACCGCGAAGTCCAGATTCCCTATGAATACCTTCTTGTTTTCCATCTATAACCCCTGATTTATTAACCTGTCCGGAATCTCACGTTCGGTTCGCCGATTCTCTGTATCCAGGCCTTGTAGCTGTTCGTGGCTTGAAGAACGTCATGGCCGATACGCCTCCTTCACCGGAGGATGTACCGCGCTGCCGCCCGCGCACGCTGTCTTCCCGGCGCGGTGTGTAGTTACCCTCACATGATAACTATACGGCACGTATATGACCATATCAAATGTTTTCCCCATACTTGCAACGAGAATATGCGTCGCGGCGATTAATGTTGCAAAATCCCAACGGGCCGGAATCGCCCCGCGCTGTGCCTTGAGTTCAATATACCCGGGAGGGTATCCGGATGCAAGTGGCCCCTTGGCAAGGGGATGCTTTTGCCAGGGGTGTTCAACAGCGAACACCTCCGCGCCGGGCGCAGACGCGACCTCGTGTCGCGCGCCCGGGTGCACACAGGACGTGCGCCTGCACGCGCAAGCCAGGATGGCTTTTTCACGCGGGCCACTAGGACATCCTGTCCGTCGCACGCTCTATTCTGGATAATCACTTGCAAGCATCACCCCTTGCTATAAAACTACTACTATTGAATAACATTGCCCGTTAACGGCTGGAAGATCGATGTGCCTACCGTTGCGGCCGCTGGTTATACATCCTTGTATCGCATCGGCGTGCGAACACGATGTTCGCCTGCCACCGCCCGCAGGATGCGGAAATAGCGGTGGCGTGCGAACACGACGTTCGCCTGCCACCGCCCGCAGGATGCGGAAAATACGGTGGCCGCCGCGAACGTCGTGTTCGCGACTGGTTGAATGCGCGAAAATGACACTACTCCCGTTTTCTTCCATCTCGAATCTGGTTGTGCAAATAGCGGGGGAGGAAGTCGCTGTGGATTGCAATTTGATTCTGGAGCGAATCTAGGCTGCTTGTCGATTTTCAAAGCTGGTTTCCGCAATGAGGACAGTATTTTTTATCATCATTATTGCTTTTCATATCTCTCTTTTGAATTTGCTCAATCAATCCGGAGGCCAATATTCCCGTAGGCAATGCAAAGAATCCAATCCCCAGTATCGATATTATTGCACCGAATAGTTTACCTATAATTGTTGTGGGAAAAACATCTCCATAGCCGACAGTAGTCAGTGTTGCCACCGACCACCACATCGCATAAGGTATACTGGAAAAATTATCCGGCTGGGTTTCATGCTCGACATAGTACATTATGCTTGATGAAAAAACTAATAGTAGCAACAAAATTAGAAGTGCTATCGCTAAATCCGGTTTTTTAGACTTGAAGACATCACCTAATAATCTTAATGATTTTGAATATCTGCCGATTTTTAACAATCTTAATATTCTTAACAGACGAATTGCGCGTAACATTCTTAAATCAAATATAAATACCATTGGCAAATAGAAAGGCAATATCGCAAAAAGATCGATCAAACCCATTGGGGATATGGCGAATAACAACCTGCCTTTTATTGGATGTTTATACTTTATGGTTTCAGTGCATGACCACAGACGCAGTAAATATTCTATACTAAAAATTATTACAGATATTATTTCAAACGTTCTAAAGAATGGACAAAAGACATCATGTAATGATTTAACGGTCTCAAGAGTGACCGCTACTACATTTAAGACAATTAATATAATCAGGAATAAATCAAATGCGTTGCCTCGGATGTCTTTTCCAGTTGATGCCTCAATTACACGATGAATAGCTTTTTTTGCGGACTGTAACATAATCACCTCAAAACTCAGGAATTATATCATGTTGCAGGGGCAGCGGCGAATACCCCTGCACCCAAGCGCTAATCACCGCGCTTTATCGCTTCACCTGGTACTCGACGAAATAAAAATCTTCCAGGAAGTCGTATCGTGCAGTGCGGGTGAAACCGGCGCGTGCAAGCCATGTGTCCTGTTCTTCCGGGGTGTAATGGATGCGGTGTCCCACCGTCGGGTGACTTTTTTGCAGATCGATGATCGCGATTCGTCCGCCCGGTTTAAGGTACTTGCGCAGCGTTGTAAAATAGGCGGCCTGGTCTTCTATATAGTGTATCGTCCCACAACTGAAGATGAGGTCCACCGGCTCGGGTATGAGCGGATCGTCCGATTGGGCCTTTACAACACGCACATTCCCGGCTTTCAGCGCGGCTGCTTTTTTTCCCAGGTCATCCAGGACGAACTGGTTGATATCGACCGCGTACACGATCCCCTGCGGCGCGGTTATCCGGGCCATGGGCCAGGTGAACAGGCCGGTCCCGGCGCCGATATCCGCCACCTTCTGGCCGGGTTTCAGGTCCAGGGTCCGGATCACTTGGTCGACTTTCAGCTTCTTTAACCGGGAGTCCGTTTCCATCGTGTAATTCAACGACACGGACTCGATCCAGTCACGGCCGCCCAGGAAGTAAAAGAGCCCCAGCGCCGCGGCCAGGATTATTACCAGGATGAGAATAACGCGCATTTTCATTGTGTTCGCTCCCGGGTCGCCGGGGCGGGCCCGGCGGGATTTTTTCGGATGAGTTTATTTATAGATAACGGGAAATAGCGGTGTGTCAAGAATGATTCGATCTTCCGGCGGGGATGCCGCACGTGCCCCCGAAATTTACTTTGACTTTGTCGAAAATTCCCCTACCATGCCGGCAGGCATCAGCCTCGCTCGCATACGGTTCATCCAGTGCTCGCCATGAGCGTTTTCAATGAAACGATTCCGCCGGGATCAGGAGGCAAATGTATGGATCAAAGCGCGCGTGTGGAAGTGACCCCCTATCGGTGGGTGGTGCTGGCCGTTTACATGCTCATAACCGCGTTGTCCCAGATAATGTGGATGACGTTCGCCCCCATAGCACGCGACGCAGCGGCCGTCTATACCGCGGGGAATGTCGATCAGATCGATTACCTGGCCATGCTCGCCATGTTTTCGTGGCTTCCGTTCGCGGTCCCCGCGGCCTGGTGTATCGATACCTACGGATTGAAGCGCGGGGCGGGGATCGGCGTTATTCTGATAGGCGTATGCGGGTTCATGCGTATTTTCGCGCCCAATTACACGTGGCTCCTGGTGTCCATGATCGGATGCGCCGTCGCTCAGCCGTTCGTGCTCAACGCATTCACCAAGCTCGCGGCGAACTGGTTCCCGGAAAAAGAGGAGGCGCTCGCGTCCGGCCTGCTGACCATGTCGATGTTTGTCGGGTTCACCACGGTCATGTTCGGCACCGACTTCATCATGGCGCATTACCGCGCGCTGGGCACCGTGCAGGAGGGCATCCGGGTCATCCTCTACGCGTACGGGATTCCCGCGCTCGTCGCGATGATCCTGTTCATCTTCCTGTTCAAGGAGAAGCCGGAATTTCCCCCCAATGCCTACGCGAACGAGAAGAAGGTTTCCATGACCGTGGGCCTCAAGGCGCTCTTCGGGAACAGGGACTTCCTGATTCTCCTCGCGCTGTTCTTTATCGGCCTTGGCGCCTTTAACGGCATATTGACCGAGATCGACAACATTTTCAAGGACAGGCCGCTCGATATCGAATCGACGCTCGCGCCGGGAATAGTCGGGGGGCTCATGGTGATCGGCGGCATGTTCGGCGCGGTGATCTTGTCCGCGCTCTCCGACAGGTACCGCACGCGGAAGATATTCCTGATCGCCGCGGTATCGGCGGCAATACCCATGACCATCCTGATACAGACGCTCTCATCCATCGTGGCGCTGGGTGCGTGCGGGTTCGTGTTCGGATTTTTCCTCGTGCCCGCGCTGCCGGTGGGGCTCACCTTCGCGGTCGAAAAGACCCACCCGGTCCCGGAAGCGACTTCAAACGGGATACTCATGCTGAGCGGGCAGATAAGCGGGATTCCGATCGTGATCTTTTTCAACATGAAAATGATCACAGTGCTTTTTTGTATCGGACTGGTGCTTGCGTTTTTCCTGACTGAGGGGAAGGGGGAGAAGGCTAAGGGTCAGTGATAACGAATGATATCGCCTTCGAAGCGACGTAATGGAATCTAAACCGTTGCTGTTTCAAACACGATATTCCTCTCGGCGGGGGGATTCGGAAGATAATTCAGTTTTTCAAATCCCAGGACGCGGCCGTTTTTATCCTTCATGAGGATGACCTCGTCCCCGGTCTCCTCGCAGATGTATTCTTTGGCCGAATCGCCGAACCATACGATAAGGGTGTTGCCTTCCTTATCATAATATACTTTTATTTTTTCCATACTTGCGTTCCCTCCTTTATTTTATCGGTGGGATAGCGTTGATGATTATTATATTGGGACACGAAGGTCAAGAAGAAATCAGGAACGCTCCGTTACCCCTTATTAAACCCCCGAGGATCCTTCCCCGCCTCGCGCGCCCAATCCTGCATCGCGGCCTTGAGCTTTTCCGCGACCTCGGGGCGCGTATTGATCACGTTGTAGCTCTCGCCCGGATCGCGTTTCACGTCGTACAGCAGCGGCCACCGGTTCCCCATCTGCTTTTTGCCGAGCGAATCGGCGAGGGAGGCGGCGTCCATCGAGACGGGCCACACGTAGCGGTTCACCTTGTCAAAATATTTCCAGTCGCCCATGCGGACCCCTTCAAGGAGATCGTAATGGTAGAAGAAGATCGCCTCGTGGGGCGCGGCTGTATCGGTCCCCGAGAGGACGTTCATGACGTTCTTTCCGTCTATGACGCGGTCCCGGGGGAGCTCCACGCCGGCGAGGGCGAAGGCGGTGGGGAGGATATCCAGGTTCATGAGCGGAACGCCGCTCACCCGTCCCGCGGGGATGCGTCCCGGCCACGAGGCGATGAAGGGCACGCGGAATCCGCCCTCGTAGCTCTGTCCCTTGCGCCCGCGGAAGGGGCCCGCGCTCCCCTCGTACCAGGGGCCGTTGTCGCTCGTGAAGATCACGAGCGTGTTGCGCTCCAGGCCCTTCTCGCGCAGGCGCTTCACGATCTCGCCCACGCTCCAGTCGACCTCCTCGACCGCGTCGCCAAAGATCCCCGCGGCGGATTTTTTCAGGAAGCGCTCCGACGCGTAGAGCGGCTGATGGGGGAAGGTATGCGCGAGGTACAGAAAGAAAGGCCCGCGGCCCGATTCGTCGATAAACCTGAGCGCCTCCTCCGTGTACATCCCGGTTATCCGCGCCTGGTTTTCGCCTATGTCCTCCTCGAGCATCTCATCGTCGCGGAAGAGCGGGCAGGGGACCATGTCGTTCGAGTGCGGCACGCCGAAATATTTATCGAAGCCGTGGCGCAGGGGATTGCGCGCCGGGTCCTTGCTGTAATCGCCCAGGTGCCACTTGCCCACCATCCCGGTTCGGTACCCGGCCTTCTTTAAGCCCTCGGCCAACGTGATCTCGTGGGACGAGAGGCCCATGCCCGCGTAATTCTCCCGCGTGTCCATGACGCCCAGTCCCTTGAGCGCCTCTCCCAGCTTGCGCGCCATGACCCGCCCCACGGGCTCGCCCTTGGGGAAGGGATTGCCTATGACCCCGGTCCGGAACGGGTAGCGCCCCGTGAGGAGCCCCGCCCGCGCCGGCGCGCACACCGCGTTGCACGAGTAGAAGTCGGTAAACCGCGTGCCCGTCGCGGCGAGCGCGTCAATATTCGGGGTCCGAATCACGCGCCCCCCGTTGCAGCCCACGTCGCCGTATCCCAGGTCGTCGCACATGATATAGACGATGTTCGGTTTCGGCGCGTTCGGGTCCGCTATTTTCAGAGGGTAGACGGAGGCGGCCGGCGGGTAGGTGTCGTACAGGTCCTCGATCTCGTCCTGCTTCAGGAAGGAGTAGGCGCCGTAGCCAAGGAGGCCCGCGCCTAAGGCGGCGGTGCCGATTTTTATAGATTTAAGGATGAGGTCGCGGCGGGAGAGATTGTTGGGCATGGGGGGCCTCGCGCTTATTTTCGAGAAGCGTGTTGTTGGGGCATACGAAGATTAGTATGGGGATAAGGGTGGGTTGGGGCAAGAAGAATTTATGAAAGATAGTGAGTATTCAGTTTTTTGGTTTGTTAATTTCCTTGAATTCGGTCAATAAGTTTTGTTCAACCTCAGAGGTAATTGTAACAATATTAGCGTTCAAGCTTTTTGCGACCAGCTCTTTATCGATAGTACTTACGCCAACACCGCTAATTGTCAGAGCTCCGATTGGATTACTATTGCTGAAATAATAACGCCATGCAATGGTATTGGTTTTAATATTATAAATTGTAGCAGCACCGTTGATGAAGGTGTAATGCATATTGTTATAATAGTGGCCCCAATTGAATATGTATATTTCAAGGATATACTCGGTTGCCAACTTTTCCCGTACTTTTGTAAAATCGTAATTTGATAATCTCGGGTTAGCCTTGTAGTCCTCCTTTGTGTAAGGTTGTTTGAGTATTTCTAATACCAGATGGGCTTTTTCCGGGTTATTGATCGAGACATGCTCGGCAGCAGGCTTTAACTGCTTTGATAATTCCCGAATAAAAATTTCTCTAAGTTCGCCCTTGTCGATACTCTTATAAATATCCAGTATTTTCGGCAGTGTCATTTGGGTGTATGTTATATAAAATATCCCGCCAGGTGCTCCGTAATTAGATGGATTGGGGAATTCGGACAAATACAGGTCGTTGGATATTCGCATATTTTTTAATTCCGGAAGAAGCTTGATATTTTTGCTGGTGGAGCAAGAAAGAATTGAAGCGCTCATCAATAGTGCGGTTATTGTATAAATGCTTGTTCTTTTCATTTGCGCCTCATTATTATCTTATTTACATTCTTTAATTTTAAAACTATTGATTAAGTCACTGTAATATGCATCTATCGCGGCATGTGTATCTTTCTCGGAATATCTTTCCGAGTAGCCGATGGTATATAGTTTTGAATTATTGGGATGCAGAAAGCAGCAGCGTTTTTCGTCGACAATTAAAAACGTTGCGCCGCCTTTGTTCGCCGCGCGGTAATCCTTGTATTTCATGGTTACTACAACACAATAATCGCCAAATGCCTTGTAATCCTGCATGTCGAATGACAGTACCTCGTATCGAGGCGCTTTGTACTCAGAGACTACCGATGCTCGTATCTGATTGGCAAAATCATCTCTTGATTTGAGACCAGTTATGGTATTTAATTCCTCGATGATTCCCAGCCTGCTGTGAGTATCCGAGCTTTGTTCGAAAAAGACTATTTGAATCGTATGCCTTGTTTGTGATTCCTGCATTTTCCATCCGATGAAAGGGGGTTGAACTGAGAAGCAGGCATAGTTTATTATTTTTCCATTGTAGGCAGGAAAAGTATTACAAGATAGCGCGCATAGGAGAACAATGAAATATGAATAAATAATCCGCATGAATAACCCTCAAATACTTGCGGTGATGATAAGTTTGCGACCAGTTTAATAAATAGAATTCACGGGCTTGCAAATTGCTTGCTGATGCAAGAATTCACCAAGCAATGGCGCATCTCAATATCGAACAAAACCTTTAATGGGAAATTCCAGGAAGTCAATAATTATTCCGCACAAGTTTCAGGAAATTCTCAGTGCTCCTGTAGGGGGCATGAGTACCTCGCGGTTTCGTGGGATTAATGTCGAACATAATGCACACAAGAAATTGCACGTTATCCGACCGGGAGCGAATCGGTCACGTTTTGTCGGCAGCCGCTTCATTCAACCCCAATATCTCCCGTAATTCCTTTTTCATTACCCCAACCCGGTGATGTTCAATGAAGTACATCGCGGTAATAACCAGAATAAATATAACGGGAATAACGCATTTATTCAGTCTAATTGCAGGTTTTCGATTTCCTCAAGTATTGCTTCTACCAGATCGAACGGTATCAATTCCTGTTCGAGCCTGATGGATTTGCCGTAACGATCTTTTTTTATGGCGTTAAACAGGGCGAGCTCGTCGTTATTTAATCGCTGCGGCACCCCGGGAAATTGTTCAACTTCCTCACTCCAGCTCTCCCTGCATTCATGTAATACTTTACAATCCATCAGGAAGGAGTGTGTACGCGGGAAATACTCCCTGAACTGGCTTAGTATGGCGAATCCGTGCGTATCGATATCGCCCCAGTAGTAAATTTCCTTTTCCTGAAGCCAGTGCGCGTCCAGTAGAAAGTCAAATCCGTAACCGCGTCCGAAGAGGATCATGGCATCTTTCACCCGGGGAAATGAGAGGCCATTAATGTCATTCTCCGTTACGAATACAGTCCCTATGGCCTGGGGAATGGCACAAAATTCATCCGCACGCACCATGACATCCG
>SCSX01000002.1 GCA_004297825.1 Spirochaetota bacterium | reverse complement strand
ACAATATGATACTTTATATCGTATATCGAGTGACTTGACCTACGATAGTTTTCCATCCCGCAAGCATACTAAAGTCTTCGACTGAAGTCGAGGGTTTTACTCCCCGTATGGGACAATAAGGCTGCCGGCCCGGTATAATTCACTTGACGTACGGAAAAGCGAACGTTATCTTGCTACCGGTGAGGCACCTGACACATGAAAACGATAACCGCCACCACGGCACGACAAAAGCTTTACAGGCTTATTGATGAAACTGAGTCTTCTCATGAACCCATTCACATCACGGGGAAAAGGAAGAATGCGGTTTTGGTTTCAGAGGAGGATTGGAAAGCCATCCAGGAAACCTTGTATCTTCTGTCTGTCCCGGGCATGAGGGAGTCCATTATCCAGGGTTTGAATACGCCGGTTGGCGAGTGTTCGGATGAAGTGCCCTGGTGAAATACCGTCTTATATTCACCAGACAGGCGCAAAAAGACGCGGCAAAGTTGAAACTGGCAGGGCTCAGAGAAAAAGCCGAGTTGCTCATGGTCCTGTTGAGAAAAAACCCATTTCAAAGTCCCCCGCCCTACGAAAAGCTTATCGGTGATTTATCAGGCGCATTCTCACGAAGAATAACTATCCGGCATCGCCTTGTATACCAGGTTTTGAAGAAAGAAAAAATCGTAAAAATTATCAGGATGTGGACCCATTACGAATAGCCCTGCACCCAGACCAACCAGGAATAATATCGGCCGTTCAATTCATCTCTGCTTCGCATACGAAGCCAAAACGACGCTTGAAACAAAAAATGGCGCGGATCAAGCCTTCCGGCCCACACTCCACGCCATCCCAAAAAGCCGCACGGCACGCATGGTGCCGCATTAAGCCGTGTTACTATTCGAAATCGTTAAAATACGCCGAGAAAATAATCGACAACTCCTTCCCGGATACCGAAATCCCCTCTTTTTCCAGGGCCGCTTTTACCTCGTCCTTTTTCATGTCCGGTTTCTGTCGTTTCAGCGCGGTCACCCGGTCTACCTTCTTCTGATCGATGGGACCGGAGCCGATCCCCAGAAATCCCGTGTTGTGCCATGATATCACGGCGTTACGCAGCTTTCTGTTCGCGTCCTCGATTTCGTTGATCCTGGTAAGAAAAACCTCCGGATCGCGCATCCTGACGAACGAAAGCGGATTTTTTATGCCGCCCACCACCTTTTCGCCAAGCTCATCGTCCGTGGAAAAATCGCCTTTTATGCGCATGAATATATTATCTTTCACGATTCTGAAATTATACTCGAGCCTGTCGGAGAGGGAAAACAGAATCGTCGACGGCAGGCAGGGAAGGATATCCGTATCCTTGTAGGTAAAAAACGAGGGTACGATCACCGCATCGATGCTGTTCGGGAGAATGATGAACTTGATCTCCTTGATCTTGAACAATTCCCGCCCGGAGAGCGTCGTTTTCAACCCGAGTGCCCTCTGCACGGTATCGTCGCTCACCTCTTTCTCGCTCTGGATATCGAATTCCTGTCCGCCGGCGTCCTTGAGACGGTATTCATACGCTCCGTCTCCTTCCTTTTTTTCAAGGACGGTGAGTCCCAGCTTGGTCCAATCCGCACCGAAAGCCGATGCGGTAATTGCGACGCTTAAAATAGCCGTTAGTACGCTATATCGATTCATACTCACTCCTGTTTCAGTTTGATTAAAATCTTGTCAAGAGGACGAATCGCCCTGTTGTCCTGAATATCGATCATCTTCGCGCGCATTCCCGTCGTTGTTGCGAAGAAAACTATTTTACCGATATAGTTGTCGTCCGTCCTGAATACGAGTCCCGTATCCCCGTCTTTCACGGCCTGGTTGCCGCTCAGGTAGACGATTATGCTTTTCATGTCGCGGGCATCGATGATGAATCCGGCCTCGTTGTCTATCCTGGCGGTATAATCGAACGCATATTTATAATGCGCCAGGGCCTCGTTTTTCTCGCGCACCGCTCTCACCAGGGCGGTCCAAAGCTTCTCGTAGTTTTCCGCAATCGCCTTTGCGTAGTAATCCATGTGCTGTAATGTGGGGGCGACCGAGTTTTTATACGGAACGTCCAGCATCTGCGCGACAAGGACGGCATTGTCGTTTACCATTCCCTGGAGGGACTTGAAATCCTTCTCGGCGATGATATTCTCCTCGCGAAGCTCCTTCAGGTAATCGGTAAGCTTCGGGTTCGTCCTTACGGCGGGTATGGGCGCGTTCAGGATTCCCATGACCTGCCTGGACTGGAAGAAGGGGTTGTACCTGAGCACCATTTCGTCGATTTTTCTTTCGTAATACTGGCGCTGCTCTTCCATCTGGACCTTGTGCAGCTTCTGGTAGTTCTGGACTATCGACTCGGCCTTCTTCACGTTTTCCTGGAGACGCTGGTCGTACTGGTCGATTTTCCCCTGGAGATCATTGATACGCTGCTGCTTGGCGGCGATCATCGCCTGCCTTCGCGCCAGGATCCTCTGCCGGCTCGCCTCGTCGGGCGCATAGGCGAGCTCGTCGTTGAGCTGCCCCTGCAGGTCCGCGAGCTCCCGCCTGGCGATATTGAGGTCATTTTCGTATTTCTTGACCGTGTCGAGAATCTCCATGAGCTTGATATCCTCGAACTCGCTGATGGAGATATCCGTCGAAAGCGACTTACGCTGCACATAGACGGTGACGATCACCGCGGCGAAGATGAGCGCCGCGACAAAGCTTCCCACCGCCACATAGAAGAACGGGTTCTTGTTCTTCTTGGATTTTGCGAATTCCTCGACGAGCGAATAAAGCTTCGGCTTGCCGTCCGGGTCCTGTATGGTTTCCGGAAGGAATATCGATATGCTCTCGGGGAGGTTCTTCATTTGGTTTTCATTTCCCATACGCCGTTCCAGTTGTGAGGAGGTTTGGTGTCTTTAACGCGTTCATACATAACCTGGGCAACCGTGAGCGAGCATTTATTGAATTGCCTCGCCGCGGCGGTCCATTCGCCCCTGTAATAGCTTGCGAGTCCGTCATTGAATGTGTTGACATCCTGTTCCGCTTTGCGACTGAGCTCGGACTGGAGCACGGGCCAGTAAATCTTCGTGCCCTTCGTCTTCCCCTTGACCTGAACCGTATCTATCTCGACGAATCGCACACCCGACTTGTCGACATTCGTCTCGATATCGTTCTTTACGAATTCGGAACAGATCACCGGGACCTTGTAAACCCTGGTAAGACCCTCGAGCCGCGACGCCGCGTTGACGTTGTCCCCGATCACGGTATTGGTCATTCGCACGTAGGATCCGATATTGCCGTAAAACACGTTCCCCCCGTCGATTCCAACGCCGATCTCCAGCAGCACCGCCTGGTAGACCCTTTCTTCGTCGCTGGTGACGCCGCCTTTGGTTCGTTCCAGATTCTTGCGCTTCTTTCCCATGTCATCCCGGAGAATTTGCGCGATCTCCTGGAGTTTGTAGGCCGATTGAATCGCCTGGAGGGACTTGTTCTTTGCTTCCCCTTCGTATTCGTCAAGTGCGCCGAATACCGCCAGGAGCGCATCCCCGATGATGGAACCTACAAGGCCGTCATGGCTGTGAATGTCCCGTATGGCCTTGTCATAGTGAAGGTTGAGGAGCTTTATGATATCCGCCCCCAGCGTCTCGGTGATGAACGTGAAGCTCTTGATGTCCGTGAACATGATGGTGAGCTCTTTCTGGGTGCCTTCGAGGCGCACCTCGCGCTCCTCGTAGGCCTTGATCACCACGTCCTTGTTGGCAAACCGACTGAAGATACTCAACAGGTTGTTGATGGTGCTTGCCAGCGAATTGAATGCCACCCCCAGGAAGGTGATGTCATCATTCGGGGCGCCTTTCAGGTCGACAATACGCAGCTTCTGCGTGGAAACCATCTGCATGATCTCGGTGGTAATTATCCGGATAAAGCGCAGCATGTATCTTAGGACATATATCCCCGCGATCGCGCTGGCAGCGGTGATGAGAATGATGATGAGGCTGATATTCCTGAATATTATCCTGGATTCCGAGTAGAATTCGCCCAGTTCCTCGCCGCGCACGATGTAGGCATTCCACTTGGCGTTGAACTTGTAAATGCCGAAGTAATCCTCGTCGTGGTAGCGAAAATTAACGAGTCCCTCGGAGACATTCGCGACGCGGTTCTTCTCAAGGAGCGTCATGGTTTCTACATCGGCGAATTTGGGGGCCTTTTCCGATTTCGCAGCCTGGAAAAGAAAGTTGCCGTCGGGTTTGACCCCGAGGAGCACCGATTTCTCGTTCTTGAATTCGTGCAGTCCCTTGTTCTCGATCGCCTCGATGGAGCCCTTCAGGTCTTCGTTATAATGGTAGATTTCGTACTGGTTGTTGCAGAACTGGTAGATATCCTTGAGATCCTTACCCAGCATCTGCTGCATGAGGCTTATCATCTTGGCGCGGTTGAACGTGAGATTGATGTAATTTGACGTCAGGTTCGAGATAAGGATGAACACGGTGAATATGATTATGATCTTCGTAACGACCGAAGTAATCCGTGTTCCTCCTATACTCGTATCATATACACCACGTGACTTGTTTTCTTTCATTGCGAATCCTTCCATGGATTCAGAATATGAATCGCTACAGTAAGACCGGCCATGAGTATAAGATCGTTTTCATATCAATGTCAAGCATTAATAAAATGATTTTTTCCTGACCACCGGCGCAGCGGAAACCAGGCCTTCCGCGCGATTACGCGACGGGTAATTAACCTGCATCCCTCCTGATCACGTGGATGGCCGTCGCCTTGAAGGATGCCTCGATATCCACTCCCTCGGCGAGAAGCAGTTCCTGGACGGAGTGAGGGGTTATCCAGGCGATGAGCGGAAACCCGCAGTCGACGTGGACCCTTGAATAAGGCCTCAAGGCGGTTATCCGGGTAACGGTACCCCTGAACCGGTTGCGGGCACTCACCTGTTCCATGTCGCCTTTCGAGAGGACGATGGTCTCCGGCCTGACGCAGAACGTGATGCGCTCACCCTTCCGCGCCTCGCCTGCGAGTTCCACGCGCTTCCCCTGGACCAGAACCACGAAGGTGCCCTCAAGGACCTCGTTTACCGTTCCGGAGAGTATGGTCTCGGTCCCCACGAATCCGGCGACGAACTCGCTTGCGGGACGCTCCATGATCTCGCCCGGCGGCCCGGTTTGAATTATGCGCCCGTCCTGCATCACGGCAAGCCGGTCGGCGATTCTAAGCGCCTCGTCCCTGTCATGCGTGGCCATGATCATCGACGTTCCCGTGTCGCGAATCGCGCGTTCCAGGTCGGCGGTGATCGATTCACGGGTAGGATTGTCCAGCGACGCGAACGGCTCGTCCAGGAGCAGGACCTCGGGGCGTACCGCGAAGGCACGCGCCAAGCTGGTTCTCTGCGCCTCTCCCCCAGAAAGCGTGCGGGATAACCGGTCTGCCAGGTGCGCTATCCCGAATCTTTTCATTTCTTCTTCCGCCCTGCGTTTCATCTCCGCCGCCGGCATACCCCGGATCCTGAGCCCGGAAACGATATTATCGTAAACACGGGTGTTAAAAAGCAGGGGCTCCTGGAAAACCATTCCGAAATGACGCCTGTACGCGTGCGGCTGCTCGATAGAAAGGGCGTCCCGGGACTTGAAAAGTATGGACCCTGAATGCGCGGGAATAAGCCTGAGAATCGTTTGAAGCAGGGTCGTCTTTCCCGCCCCGTTGGGGCCGATAAGCACCAGGACTTCCCTGTCTTCAAGCGTGAAGGAATCCAAGCTCAGCACAACGACCTCATCCCTCTTCACGGTGAGGCCGCTGATCTCGATGACAGGCGCCCCCTGCATTTTCAGCGACGCCCCGTCTGCTGAACGCTGGTTAGAAAATAATTGATGATGAACGCAAGCGCCAGGAGAACGAGTCCCAGCGCAATCGCCACATCGAAATTGCCCCTGCCCGTTTCCATGACCGTCGCGGTAGTCAGCACCCGCGTATAGCCCTTGATATTGCCGCCCACCATGATCGATGCGCCGATCTCCGACACGACCCCTCCGAATCCGGCCATCACGGCCGCCAGGAGCGGAAGGCGGGCCTCCTTCATGAGGAGCCAGACCATCTGCGCCCGTGTCGCCCCCAGGGAGAGAATCTGGAGCCTCAGCTTATCGGGAAGATTCTGCATCGCGGCGAGCGTGATCCCCGCTATGATGGGGGTTGCGATAATCGACTGGGCGATCACCATGGCGCCCGGGGTGTAAAGGATGCCCAGGAATCCGAGCGGGCCGCTGCGCCAGAGCATTATGGCCACAAAAAGACCCACTACCACCGGGGGCAGCCCCATGCCGGTATTGATGATGCTCACGACAAGTCTTTTCCCGGGAAAAGCGTTAAGCGCCACGGCCGTCCCCGCGCTCATGCCCAGGAACAGGCTTATCAGCGTGGCGCTTCCCGAAATCTGGAGGGTGAGCAGAACCACTGCAAACAGCTCTGCATCCAGCGAAATCAGGAGGGAAAAGGCTTTGCTTATCCCCTCGAGTATCAGATCCATGAAAGAATATTTTACTTCGCTTCGGCGTCAGGGAAAAACAGCGGCGAGCCGAATTTCTCCACGCCGAACTTCCCGATGACCGCCTGCACTTCCTTCGAGAGGATAAAATCGGCGAACGCCTTCGCCCCGTCCTTGTTCACCTTGGGGAATTTCTGGGCATTCACTTCAACCACGTGGTACACGTTCTTAAGGGCTTCGTCGCCTTCCACAAGGATATCCAACCCGAGGTTTTTCTTGAGTGCAAGATAGGTCCCCCGGTCTGCCAGGGTATACCCCTTTTTTTCGGACGCGACCTTCAGGGTTTCGCCCATGCCCAGCCCGGTTGACTGGTACCATTTCTGTTTTTCAGGGTCGATCTTTCCGTCCTTCCAGAGCTTGAGCTCCTTGGCGTGGGTGCCCGACTTGTCCCCGCGGGACATGAAAATCGCACCGGCGGCCGCGAGCTTTTTAAGCGCGTCGACAGACGTTTTTTCTCCCTTGATCTTAGCGGGGTCATCGGCCGGTCCCACGATAATGAAATCATTGTACATGACCTTCCGGCGCGCGGAGCCGAAACCGGCATCCATGAACTTTTTCTCGGCATCGGGAGAGTGCACCAGCAGCACGTCCGCCTCTCCGCGCTCGCCCATGGCCATGGCCTGGCCGGAACCCACGGCAATCGTCTTGACCTTGAGCCCTGCCTTCTTCTCGAAATCGGGAATGAGGACGTCAAGGAGCCCCGAGTCCTGGGTGCTCGTCGTGGTCGCGAGTATCAATTCCCCCTTTTTGCCGCATCCGACGATTCCCAGGGACGCCACCATGAGCATGATTACGGCACAAAAAACTGTCCTTTTAATAGCTGACATACGAATTCCTCACGATATTTGTAATGTATTGAAGCTTTTGGTAATTTTCAGTAATATCACCACACCAAGCGGTTAAAAATCAAATCTTATTTTTTCGCGGGTCCGATATTCATATTTTCTGAATACCAAGCCTGCCGGCGAGGCTGTGCGGGACCGGCTCCCCATCCTCCAGGAAGTCGGTCAGGACGAGGCGTGACTTGCCCTGGGTGAGGAGACGCACCGTCCAGGACCTGCGCCTTTCGGTGCTATCGTCCCCCATCGCGATTTCGTATTCCAATTCGCATACCTGGATGGCGGGGGCGTGGGCGGTCCATGCGAATCGCTCGTAAACAAAAACCCCGGATGCGTCCAGGTTCCGCTCATTCCCCTGGTCGGATAAAAATGACTCGAATTCAGTGGTATCCAGGACAATGCCGTATTTTTTCCGCAGCAGGGTTGAAATATCCCGGACCGGGTATGATTTCATGAACGTGAAAGCCGACCCCTTGTCGGCCGCCTTGTTATAATACACGAATGACGAAAGGCGGAAGGTCTTATCGGGGAGCTCATCCCACTGGCGCTGACTCCAGATTGTGCAGGAAACCAGGAAGGCCACGGAAACTGCAAGACTACTCAAAACCCTCATTTTGACACACTCCTGATTTTGCGGCCCATTAATAGCGTAAGGCCTGTAACATTCACTTGATATTACAGGCCTTACGGTGAACCCGGTGCATCTTCGTTACCCCACGGTGGATTCACTCCCGTGTGCATAGCGCTCTCCTTAGCTGCGATATCCTTCCCTCCTTTTTACGTAGTTATATAATACAACGCAATCGGGAGCGGATCAAGATCACGAGAAGTTTTTTAGCTGAAATTCCGGCCCGGTCCTTAAATGAAATTCGGAACAAATATTTCAATTTGAAGCCTACAGCATCGAGGCAAGCGCCCTGATATCCTCGGATGTCGTCGATTCGGTACAGCACACCAGGAGCGAATCCGCGTACTCGGGATAATAGCGTCCCAGCGAAACCCCCGCGTTCATGCCCTGTTCTGCAAGCCGCGCGATCGTCTTTTCGGGATCGCGCACCCTTACCGCAAATTCGTTGAAATAGGGCGCGTCGAACACCGGGCTGATTCCTTTTTTGCCGAGCTCATTTTTACAGAGCGAAGCCAGCCTGTGATTAAGATCCGCCAGCGCGCGCAGCCGCGGCCCCACCAGGGCGAGATACATCACGGTCCTCAGGGCGCACAGTCCCTGGTTGGTGCAGATATTCGATGTCGCCCTTTCCCGGCGAATATGCTGTTCCCTTGTCTGAAGGGTGAGCACGTAGGCCTCCCTTCCGTCGGTATCCACGCTTTTCCCGACAAGTCTTCCCGGCATATTCCGCATGAAGCTTTTACCCGCGGCGATAAAGCCGAGTGCGGGACCGCCAAACCCCATATAATTGCCCAGGCTCGCGGCTTCGCCACATGCGATATCCGCGCCGCACGCCCCAGGGGATTTTAGGATTCCCATGCTCACCGGCTCGGTGACGAGCGCGATAAGGCAGGCTTTCGTGCCATGCGCCGGCGCCGCGTGCGACGCCAGGTCCTCGATGCATCCGAAAAAATTCGGGTTCTGAATCGCTACGGCCGCCACGGAATCGTCCATCAAATCCTTCAGGCTTCCCGGATCGGTCGTTCCCCGGGGAGCGGGTATCTCCCTCACCTGGAGATCGTTGGCCCACGCATAGGTCCGAAGCACCTCGCGGTAGTGGGGGTGAACGGCGCTCGATACAAGGATTCCCGTTCTTCCGGTCGTCCGTACCGCCATGAGCACCGCTTCGACCAGCGCCGTGGCCCCGTCATAGAGGCTTGCGTTCGCCACATCCATGCCGGTGAGCCGCGCGATCATGGACTGGAATTCAAAAATCGCGGTAAGCGTCCCCTGGCTCACCTCCGGCTGGTAGGGGGTATACGCGGTATAAAATTCCGAGCGTGACGAAAGGGCGTCGACTACCGCGGGGACGTAGTGGTTATACGCGCCCGCCCCCGCAAAGGAAACGCAGATCCTGTTGTTCGAGGCGAGCCCCTCGGCGAGACGGGAGGCTTCCTGTTCGCCCAGGGGTTCCGGCAGATCGAGCACGCCGCCCAGCCGGATCGCCTCCGGAATATCGGAGAACAGGTCGTCGACGCTCCCCACGCCTATCTCCTTCAGCATATGTTCGCGGTCGTCGTTCGTGGTGCAGGTGTAGGTCACGATTATTTCTCCGCTTCCACGTGGGCGGCATAGTCGTCGGCGTTCAGAAGGTCGTCGAGCTCGGCCGCGCCCTTTATTTCCAATTTGAATATCCAGCCTTCGCCGTAGGGATCGCTGTTCACCAGTTCCGGCGAATCCTCGAGGATCGTGTTCACCTCGATCACCTTTCCCGAAACGGGGGCGTAAATGTTGGACACAGCCTTTACCGATTCGACCACCGCGGCCTGTTCCCCTTTTTCAAGATCGAGTCCCTTCTCCGGGAGCTCGACGAACACGATATCGGTGAGCATTTCCTGCGCATGGTCGGTGATCCCGCATACGGCGATAAAATCGCCGTCCATCCGCAGCCATTCGTGCTCTTTTGTGTATTTCAGTTCCTCGGGTATTGTGCTCATCCGTCCCTCCTCATCATTGTGTGCTGCTAAACCCAGTAGTATCAGTCATGAAACTTATAGAACGGCCTGCGGACGACGCGCGCGGGAATCCTCGCGCCGCGAATTTCAACCTGGACATCCATACCCGCCTGCGCGGTTCCCCTGCGCACGAGCGCGAGCCCAATCCCCTTGCGTAGCGTGGGGGAAAAGCCGGCGCTCGTCATGGTGCCCAGCCGGTCGTCCCCCGAGTACACGGCGCATCCCTCGCGCGGCACCCCCCTGCCGGGTATCTCGATACAGACGGTTTCCCTGCCGGCGCCGCCCGCCTTGTGGGCAACCAGGATTTCTTTTCCGATATAATCGTCGGCGGAGTTCACGAACCAGCCGATCCCCGCCTCTATAGGCGATATGTCGTCGGTGATCTCGTGCCCGTACAGGGAATACGCCGCTTCAAGCCTGAGCGAGTCGCGCGCGCCCAACCCCGCGGGTTTGAGACCCAGGTCGCGCCCCGCGTCCAGAATCCCGGTCCACAATTTCACCGCGTTCGCGTTCGGCAGGAAAAACTCGTACCCGTGCTCGCCGGTGTAGCCCGAGTGGGAGACCATCATGGGGCTCGACCCGTAGGTTACATGGGTAAATTGGAAGCGGGCAAGCCCAGCCGGCGTATCGTCATCCAGCACGCGCGCCGCGATTTCACGCGCGCGCGGGCCCTGCAGGTCGATCTTGGCCGTTTCCGCCGACACGTCGATGACCGCGGCGGAGGTTTCGTTATGGCCGTTGATCCACGCAAGGTCCTTTTCGGCGGTCGCGGCGTTTACCACGATATAGTAGTCGCCCTCGCCGATCATGAAAATAAAGATATCGTCAACCACCCCGCCACGCTCGTTGCACAGGCAGCTGTACATGCAGTGCCCGGGGATCAGGCGGTCCATGCTCGTGGGAATGAGCCTCCCCAGGAGCGTCTTCGCCTGGGCGCCCTTCACGAGTATCTCCCCCATGTGGGACACGTCGAAAAGTCCCGCAGCGGTGCGCGTCGCGGCATGTTCATCGATGATCGAGGTGTACATGACCGGCAGGTCCCATCCCGCGAAATCGACCATGCGGGCCCCGAGTTTCACGTGTTCTTCGTACAGCGGCGTCCGTTTCATCTAGCGGGCCATCCTTCGCATGGCAAACTCCACGGCCTTGAAAACCGGGTCGTGTACTTCACTCACGGCCGGGCAATACGCAAGCTCCACCCGCCCGAATTCCCCGGCCGAAACGCCGAACTCGAGCGCCATGCTTATCAGGTTGATCCTCTCCGCGGCCCCGCGCTCGCCTATTGCCTGGGCCCCGAGAATCCTTCCCGACGCGCGGTCGCAGATTATTTTTATCGAAACCTCGGAGCCCCCCGGGAAATATTCCGGGAGGTAATTGGATGTTATTTTTCCGGATACCGTCTCATACCCGCAAATCTCCGCGGTGCCCGACGTGTAGCCCGTACCGGCGACCTCGAGCGCGCCTATTTTCGTGACAAAGGTGCCCGCGGTTCCGCGGTACACGGCACGTTTGCCCGCGGCGTTCAGGCCTGCGGTCGTACCCTGCTTATAGGCGCACGTCGCCAGCTTTGCGGGTACACGCTTTCCATCGATCACGGACCATCCCGCGATGCAGTCGCCCGCGGCGTACACGCCGGGCAGTGACGTCGCCAGGCTTTCATCGACGATAATTCCGTCGTCGCCGTGCTCGATCCCGGAGAGCCGGGCGAGTTCGGTGTTCGCACGAAAACCGGCCGAGAGTATGCCCATGTCCGCCTCAAGACGATCCCCGCCCGACAGCACCCCCGCGAACCCGTTTTCAGAAAGTATCTCCCCTGCCGTCGTGGAAAGCTTCAATTCCAAACCTATGCTCTCAAGATAGCTTTCGACCAGCCGCGACATGTCCGGGTCGAGTACGCCCGGCAGCACCTGCGGCTTCATCTCGAGGACGACGACCGAGGGAAGGTATTCCTTGAGCGCCACGGCCGTCTCGAGCCCGATCGCCCCCGCCCCGATCACGATCGCCGCGCCGGCAGTTTTTATCCGCGCCCTTATTCTTTCCAGGTCGGCGATATTCGTGAGGGTAAACAGCCCGGAATCCCGAGTCTCCGTCGCTCCCTTAACGGGGGGTACATAGGGCACGCTCCCGGTACAGAGAATCGCCGTATCGTACTTCACTTCGATGGCGTCGCCGTCGACCCGGGCGTGAATGACGCGCGCACCGCCGTCGATCCTCAAGGCCTGCGCCTTGATTTTTTTTACGCCCATCCGGTGCAGGTTGATCGATTGCACGAGGTGATCGCTGTTCACGTGGCCTTCCAGCGCGTAGGGGAGCCCGCAGGGATGCATGAGGTCCTCATGCTTGGGATCGAGCACGGTCACTGCGGCGCGCGAATCGGCGCGCTTGACCGCCATGACCGCGGCGTAGCCCGCCGATCCGAATCCCACGATGATAATGTTCCCCACTGAATTCTCCCGCGGACAGTGAATACCGATACCGGCGTACGCGCCATGCAGAACGACAGGAACGCGAAAGAATACAAAACCACAGGCGGGGTAAAAAATCAAACGCTTTTTTCCTGCTTGATTTCCCGGAATCTTCCGGATAGGCTCCCGGCTGAATCCAAAATTACCTGTTGCGGGGAAAACTGCCATGGCGAACGGAAAATCGATCATCGCCAAGGAGATGTGGTCGCCGGCGTGCACCCGGCACGTGCGCGAATGGAATCAGTTCAGGACCGAATCGGAGCGCCGCGTGAGGGAATTCTTCCAGCGCACGCTGTAGCGGGTCTCCGATACTCAGCGCAGCCGCACCCGGTACTTTTTCAGCATGAGATCGGGATGGTACGAGGACTTTGCCCTGCGCAGCGCGATCTTTCCCAGGTCCTGTTCGAAGTTGAGAAATTTATAATGCAGTCCGAGCACCCCCGCGCAGCTGTTGTACATGAACTGGTATATCCCCTTGAAATGCGTGAGACCCTTCGCGAAATGGAGCGCGAACATGTCCTCGTTGATCGCCTCGCCCAGGATGAAACCGGCCGGCTCCCCGAAAACATAATAAATTCCGCCGCAGAGAAGAAGATCGTCCTGTCTCTCCAGCGCCTCCCGGCACGCGCGGTAGTCCGTTTCCTGTTCCGGCATTCCCGATTCCTTCTGCCATCGATCGAGGATGGCCAGCGCATCGGCCCTCCTTTCCTTGTCTATGGCGAACTTTTCATGGTCGTAGGCGGTGAGAAACTGCTCGAGCAGGTTGCGTTTCCCGTGAAGCTTTTTCCCCGGGTAGGTCGATATCTTCTCCACGGTGAACACGTAATCCATGTCGTCCTCGTGGTAATCGAGGAGGAAATCCTTCTCGTCGAAGGCGCCGATGCACTCCTCGGCGATGGGGAAGAGCATTGCGCCCGAACCCATCATCTTCTTTAGATAGTCGATATCCGCCGTCCGCACGTCGAACACGGGAAGCAGGAATGCCTCGCCCGCATAGGTCTTGCCGGCGACGAAAAGCTGATCGTCGAATATGACCTCGTAGTCGTGCGCGTCCCTGAACAGGAAAAGGTTGGCGAAGCTGTATTCGGAAATCGACAGGCCAAGGTCCTTCAACTTTCCGTACAGCGCCTGCCGGTGCTCGATCGAGAGCTTTTCTTTACGCATAGTCCACCCATTTTCCGCGAAGATAACGACGTGTAATCAGGACGAAATGAACGAATATCGAAGCGTTCATCGACCACCACACCGCGACGGGGCCCAGCCCCGCGACGATGCCCAGCAGATACGCCATCGGGAGCCTCACGGCCCACTGGCTGAAGACGACTATTTTCATGATGCCGCGCGTGTCGCCCGCGCCGCTCAGCGCCCCGCCGGTGATCACGGCCCAGGCCATGAACGGTTCGCTCGCCATGCTGATGTACAAGTAGCGCACGCTTTCCCCGATCACCGTCTCGTTGCCCGAGAGAAAGGACGAGAATGACCGCGCCTGGAGCACCACGATGGCGGTGAGCACGGTAATGATACCCACCCCGATAGCCGCGGTCGTCATGCCTCCCCTGAACGCGTCCGCCTTGCGCCCCGCGCCGATCAGGTTCCCGACCACCACGGCATTGGCCATGTTGAAGGCGAACGCGGGCAGGAAGATTGCCGCCTCGATCCTGAGCCCGTTCGTGAACGCAGCGAGTACCTCGATATTGTTTTCCGGCAATTTCGACAGTATGATGAAAAGCACCGCCGATCCGAGCTGCCACATCACCTGCACCATTCCCGCCGGCCAGCCGATGCGCGCGACCTTCCTTACAATTTCAATAGAAAACCTTCGCGCTCCCGTAAATAACTTTTTAACATGAATCGCATTAATGAGAGCGCCGGCCAGGTAGCTCAGGGCCGTAGAAAGCGCGATACCCCTGAATCCCAGGGGGGTATTGAACACGAGCGTGAAATTGAGGGCGAGGTTGATGCCGCAGACGCATGCCATGGTGATCATGGATTGTTTCACCATGCGGTGGGCGCGCAGTATCCCGTTTGTCGTGATGAGGAAATAGTGAAAGACCAGACCGCAGGCGTATACCTCGACGAGCGGGATGCCGAATTCCTTTACCGCCTGGGGCACCCCGAGCGTCGAAATCACCGGCCCCGAAAGCAGGAAGCCGCCGATCGACAGGAAAAACCCGGAAACGATCGTTGAGGTCAGGACCGAGTACACCGTGGTGCGCAGCGCGTTCTCGTCGCCCGAGGTGGAGAGCTTCGAGATCGTGGATACGGTCCCCACCGTCAGGGCGTTCGCGACGACGATGAATATAAAGTAGACCTGCGACACGAATCCCACCGACGCCTGGACCTCCTTGCCCAGCCGGCCGGCGATATATACGTCCGTGAGGTTGATCAGGAAGTCGAAGAACATGATGAAGATCATGGGCCAGGACATGGCCCAACTGTTCCTCAGGTGAACGAGAAGCTCTCCCCGGGATATACCCGGCTTATTAAACAGTCGCGCTATCATCTGCATACGGTATATTTTCAGGCGTTATCGGGCTGAATACCGCATCCGCGACCGGAGGTCAAGCATTAACGCGCCAGGGCGGCGGTGCGCTCACGCGCATCCATGAAGAAAATGCGGCTGTCGACTACCGCGATGCCTTCTCCCCGCGGATAGACCATGACCGTGTTGCAGTCGATCTCGGGAAACTCGTCCAATATTTTAGCCGGCGGCCTATTTTCTGGGGGGGTGCGGAACCGCGAAAGTGAATGAAAAGGCGGGGCACGTGCCCCGCCTTTTGAACGATAAAATTACTCTGTTCCGATTACATGTGGAGCGCTTTCTTGACCGTGGAAATCAGCGCCGAGGGCGCAACGGGTTTCTGAAACACGCCGTCAAAGCCAAGCTTATCGACCTCGATATTCATGGCAGTAGCGGAACCGATACTGCTGAGAAGGTAGATCGGTATCGACTTGTTGGTCTTCCGTATCTCCTGGGCGACCTTGGTGCCCGCGTCGATCCTCTCCATCATCATGTCGCAGAGGATAAGGTCCGGTTTTATGGTTTTCAGCTTCTCGAGTCCTTCTTCTCCGCTCAACGCGGTTTCCACGCGGAATCCCTCCGCGGAAAGTATCGCATTTATCGAGTCGAGAATATCGGGATCGTCGTCAATGATATATACCAGTTTCTGATCAGCCATGTTTTTGTCTCCTGTAATTAATCGAATAAATTCAATCGCTGCAATGCGCGTATGCGGCGGATTTCCCTTCGAGCGCCCGCACCGCAGATTCTCGAAGGAGCGGAAGCAGAAAGTCAAACGCTTTTTCGAGATTGCTCACGGCCTGCGCGCTCAGTCCTTCCCGCTGCTCCCACGAATATCCGCGGATACCAAGGATGAACGACGACGGCTTTTTTCCGTACAGGTCCTCGCACAAGGCAAGCACCGACCCGGGCAGCATGGCGTGGGTCGTAAAGCTTATTTCATGCGCAGGCTCCAGCCCGTTGAATGTAAAAGGCTCCGCACAGGATACGGACGCATCGGCGAAAACGACCGCGTCGTATTCGGCGATTTCGAGCGCATCCTCGACGTTGAGCTGGTAGTTGCTGTCGCACGCGACCCCGGGAATTCCGGCTTCCTCGACGCGTCGCGCAAGCTCCACGCCGAGTCCGTCGTCCTCCCGTCCGGGATTCCCGTAGCCGTATACAAGCGTGCGAATCGACATCGCTACTTCCTCAGCGTCCCGATTACGGCGCCGCGTTCATCGACCATCTCGAGCTCGAGCGGCATCTTGCCGAGCGCGTGCGTGGCGCAGGAGAGACACGGATCGTAGGCGCGTATCGCCACCTCGACCATGTTGAGCATGCCCTCGCTCACCTCCTTTTGCCCGCTGATGTTCTTCATCGCGACCTGATTCACCGCCCTGTTCATGGGCTCGTTATTGTTGGTAGTGGAGACTATGAGATTGGCCATCGTGATCTGGTCGTTCTCGTTTACGCGGTAATGGTGGAAGAGCGTTCCGCGCGGCGCCTCGATGAGCCCCACGCCTTCGCTCTGCCGCGCTCCCTTCTTAACGAGATCGTCTTTAAGAAGATCGGGATCGTTCAACAGGTCCCGTATCATCTCTATGGAGTGCAGGAGCTCGATAAGGCGCGCGTAGTGCATGTGCATGGACATATTGTTGGGCTTGCCCTTCGTGTACGCCTTGTATGCCTCGAACTCCTTCTGGGCGAGCGGGGTCGGAATGAAATCGCAGGTATTGAGACGCGCGAGCGGCCCCACCGTGTACCACCCGTCCTTTTTCCCGATGGACTTGAGGTAGGGGAACTTCATGTAGCTCCACGACTTCACCTCTTCGCCGATGTACTGGAGATAATCCTGGTAATCGACGTCGTTCAGGATCTTTTTCCCGTCCGTATCCACCGCGCGCAGCACGCCGTGATACAGGTCGAGCGCGCCGTCCTTGCGCACCAGGCTCAGGTGATTGGAGGGAAATACCGCGTAGTTATCGATGAACGCGGCGTTTTTCGCGTGGTATCCCTTGAAAAACTCCAGCACCCCCTGCGCCCATGCGAGCATCTTCTCGACGTTCAGCGGATCGGGGCCCTTGAGGAACTCGTCGCGCTCCTGAACGGTGAGGCACTTGTTCACCCCCCCGGGGATGGCGCCGGTTCCATGAATCTTTTTCCCCGCGGTGGCGCGGATAATCTCCTGCCCGAATTTGCGCATCATCACGCCCTGGACAGCCAGATCTTTATGATGAATCGCCACGCCGATCACGTTGCGTATCGCGGGGTCAGCGTCCACGCCGAACAGGAGGTCGGGCGACACGAGGTGAAAGAAGTGCAGCGCGTGCGACTGGAACATCTGGCCGTAATGCATGAGACGGCGCATTTTTTCGCCCGTGGGGGTAAGGCCGTCGCCGGTCCCCGCTCCCACGATCACGTCGACAGCCTTCGCCGCGGCGAGGTGGTGACTGACCGGGCATATTCCGCACAGTCGCTGCACCAGCACCGGGGCTTCCCAGAAGGGCCTGCCCTGGACGAATCGCTCAAAACCGCGGAACTCGACTATATGAAGCCGGGAATCGGTCACGTTCCCCTGGGGATCGAGCTGGATGGTGACCTTTCCGTGCCCTTCGACCCTGGTTACCGGTTCTATCGTAATTTTTCTACCCATAACAATTCTCCTTAATCGAACTTGACGACTTCGTACGGCAGGTTGAGCGGCTTGTTCTCGAGCAGGGCCACGAGCGCCCCCCATATAAGGTCCGCGCGGGGCGGACAGCCGGGGAGAAAGTAGTCTATCTTCACGATCTCGTGTAACGGATAAACCCTGTCCAGGATCATGGGCAGCTCATCGTCGTTGGGGATGATCTTGTCGTCCACCGTGGGCGAATTCAGGTATGCCTCCTCGAGACATTCCCGTACCGGTATGCCGTTACGCATCGCGGGCAGCCCGCCCATGATGGCGCATTCGCCCATAGATATCAGGACCTTGCAATTCTTCCTGAACGAGCGCAGGTTTTCCACGTTTTCGCTGTTGCAGCAACCGCCCTCGATGATGCCGATATCGCACATCTTCGAAAATGTCTTGATGTCATCGATAGGCGATTTGTGGAATTCAACCAGGTCTATCAGCGTTAAAATCCTTTCGTCTATATCCAGAATGGACATGTGACAGCCGAAGCAGCCTGCCAGCGATGCCGTTGCGACTATTGGTTTGCTCATCACTTTTCTCCGGAATAATTTTTCCGGCGGGCGGCACGACGCCGCCCCGCCGTGCGCCTACAGGCTGCTGCCGATCGGCTTCGTATCATACTTGCGCTTGCCGATAGGCACGGTGAATCCGACTTCTTTCCTGAGGATGGCCCCTACCGGGCACTGGTCCATCGCCTTCTTCGCCTGTTCCTCGGAAAGACCCGCGGCGAGCTCGCCGTCGATATCGATGATCGTCTTGTTACCGCGCTTCACGAGCCCGAATACATGCTTCCCGTCCGCCGTCACGATACCGCGGACGCACCTGAGACACTGAACGCAGCGGTTCCGGTCCAGGTATATCTTGGGTGAGGACGCGTCGACGTCGCGTACGGGCCACAGGTACGGAAAGCGCGGCACCATCATCGTATACCGGTATCCCAGCGCCTGGAGCTCGCAGTTGCCGCTCTTTTCGCACGTGGGACACATGTGATTACCCTCGACAAAAAGCATCTCGACGATCGCCTTGCGCATATCCTCGATCTCCGGGGTATTGCTTTCAACGACCATGCCGGGGGCGGCGGGCGTCGTGCATGCCGCCATGGTGCGGCCGCCAACCTTGACGGTGCACATCCTGCACGTACCCGCGGGCTTCATCCCCTGGTAATTGCACAGCGTCGGGATGTATACGCCGTTTTCCCTGGCGGCATCGACTATTGTCTGGCCTTTGCCGGCCGTACATTCCTTGCCGTCTATCGTGAATTGTATATCGCTCATTTTAATGTTCCTCGTGGATGTTTGGTATTCTTCCCGCCGCCTTGCAGGAATCCTGGACGGAAGCCAGCAGGTCGAATTCGGTGGCGTAATCCTCACCCTTGATAAGCCTGGCCTCGTATAATTCCCTGAAATTCTGTATCGTGGTGGCGATTGGATTGGGCGATGTCTGGCCCAGCCCGCAGCGGCTCATCGTCTTCACGATTTTGCACCAGTACTCGAGCTCGGAGAGGTCCGTCACGGTGCCATGCCCGCTCCTGATCTTCTCGAGCTTGTGCAAAAGGATCTGGTTACCCGCCCTGCAGGGGGTGCACCATCCACATGACTCCTCCACGAAAAACTCCATGAAATTCTGGACTACTTCGAGGATGTCCCTGTTCGGTCCTATCACGATTACGGATCCGCCCGTCGCGAGATCGTCGTAGCATATGCGTCGTCCGAAATCCTTCTTCCCCACACACGTGCCCGAGGGGCCCCCGACCTGGACGGCCTTCGCCGTGCGCCCGTCCACCATCTCAAGGAGCGTCTGCACCGTGGTGCCGAACTCGATTTCGTACACGCCCGCCTTGCGGCAGTCGCCCGATACGCTTACGAGCTTCGTACCGGCAGACTGCGCCGTACCCATCGACTTGAACCATTTCCCGCCTTCCAGGACGATGCGCGCCGCCGAACAGTACGTTTCCACGTTGTTCACCGTCGTGGGATACCCCATGTACCCGCTCTGGACGGGGAACGGCGGCCGGTTGCGCGGTTCGCCGCGTTTTCCCTCGGCCGATTCGATGAGTGCCGATTCCTCCCCGCAAATGTACGCACCCGCGCCCATCTTGATCTTGATGTCGAAATTGAAACCGCTCTTTCCGCCCGCGTTCATGCCCAGCACACTCTTTTTCCGGAGCGCCTGCAGCACGTCCTCGAGATAGGGTTTCAAATACATGTATTCCGCGCGGAGATACAGGATGCCTTCCGATGCTCCCACCGCGTAGCCGGCAACCGCCATGCCTTCAAAAAGAAGGGCGGGCAGCTCAGTCAGTATCACCCGGTCCTTGAAGGTTCCGGGTTCTCCCTCGTCGGCGTTGCACACCACGTAGTGTTTCGCCCCCTGCGCATTGCGGCAGAATTCCCACTTCATGCCGGTCGGGAAACCCGCCCCGCCGCGTCCCCGCACGTTGGAGATTTTCAATTCCTCGATCACGTCCTCGGACGATTGCGCCGTGGCCGCCTTGATCGCCTTCCCGGACTCGAAGGGCGCGAACAGGACCGGGCCCTTCCTCTGGACATTATTGTTCACCATAGCCTTGACGAGTGCGGACTGGTTGGCCCCGTCCCCGTATTCTTTCACCATGTCCCCGACCTTTTTCCCCGCCTTCATAGCGGCGACTATCGACTTGACCTTGTCCTCGTTAAGCCTTGTGAAAACCGCGCCATTAATGATGGCGGCGGGTTCCTGGTCGTTCATGCCGATGCAGGAGGTGTCGAACAGCCCGATAAGTCCGTCCGACGTAGTCTGACCGAAATTACACCCTGCCTGATCCGAGAAGGATTTTGCGACCGCGGCCCTTCCGTTCATGTGCGCCGTGACGCTGTTGTTCAGGTACACGGAGTATTTCCCGACCGGAGTCTTCGAGAAAAAATGATAGAAGGTGACCACGCCGTCTACGTCGACCCGCGATACGTTCAGCGATTTTGCGATCTGGCTGATCGCATCGTCGGATACGCATCCGAGCTGTGCCTGGACGTCGCGTACTATTTCCAGAAGCATCGAGCGGTCCTTCTTGTACGCGTCCACGACACCGGTTACTACTGTGGCGATGTTTGTTCCCATATACCCTCTTCGCATAAAGATGAGTTGTTATTGAATACCCGGTAATTCTGAATATATAAAACCATCCCCTTCCCGGATCAGGCAGGCTGACAGGACTACATAAATGTTGAATTACCGGAAAATAAGTGCTGACGAACGAACAATTTCAGAATTCCGGCAACTTATTAGGAATTCAATAATATTTCAACTACAATTTTTTGAATTATTTCCCGTCATGAATACAAGCAGATTTAACCAGGTGTTCGAAAAAAATTCTTAGACGATTTTATTTTAATCGTGCACGCCCAGGTTTGCGCGACGTGCCAGACGAAAGAGCCCGACCATTGCGGCGGTACCGATATCGTGCCAGGGAAAAAATGACATCCCGGTGCACCTGCGCGGCGGGATTCCGTCGAATGCCCGGGGGTCTTCGTATCCGGCGATGCCCGGTACCGGGTAAAACGGGGATATGCCGACGAGTACGCGCAGGCCATTCAGGAACTCGATTCCCTCCCGTACCGATTCAGCCCCTTCGCCGGGGAGCCCGGCGATCAGGTAGGCGACTACGGGAATTCCCGCGCGCGTGCATTCGGCGGCAATCGCGGTGAAATCGGCGTACGGGGCGGGACGTCCGGCGGCGATCCGGAGGCGTTCGTCGCGGGTCACCAGGGGGAGATTCAATTGCGTTATGCGATAGCGCATGAGCGCGCGGATGCGATCCGGGTCCAGGAGCGCGTACCGGGCCCCGTTCTCCATGGAAAAGCTGAAGTTACCCCCGGTGTGAAGATCCAGGGCGGCGAGCACCTCCGCGAAGCGCTCGAATTCCTCCAGGAGATTATCGTCCTCGAAGTTGACGTGCACGCGCTTTCCCGTGCGCGGAATGCGCCCGATCATCGACAGTATATCGGCCCCCCGCGCCCAGCCGTAGTGCGGGAAGGAGAGCCTCACCGAGCAGAACGAGCACCTTCGGGGACAGCCGCGGGAGAGCATCGCGGAATAGTACATCGTATCGTGCGATTCCCGCATGAGCGTCGTTACCGGTTTGAACGATGTGTCGTCCGGCGCGAACGGGTTCGCCGCGATATCTCCGCCGCTTTTCCGGAAACGAGCGCCCGGTGCCGAATACGGGTCGAGGATCAGGGGGCCGATACTCTGTTCTGCGGATCCCGGCGCGACGACGTCGACCCGGGAGTGGCGAAGAAAGTAATCCGGATACGCGGTAACCCCGGGGCCCCCTGCAACGACGAGCATTCCGGGGAACTGCGCCTTGAGCGCATCGATGACCTCAATCGCCTCCTCCGCGTACCCATAGGCGAAGCAGGAAACGAATGCCATGTCAGGGGCGTATTCGACCACCTGCCGGGCAAGGAGCTCGGCCGTAATGCCGAACCTCTTATAGCCCGTGAAAAAACCTTCGCGGCCCAGATATTCCGCCAAGTAGGAGACTTCGTCAGGCACGGGGACCGGGCGTCCCCTCGTGCGCACGCCGCTGAAAACCCGGTGCTCGATCCCGCGCTCTTCCAGCAAACGCGCGATCGTATGCACCCCCAGGAAGGACGCGCGCTGGGGCGTGAAATACAGGTCCTTCACCGGGGGGATGACGAGCGCGATGCGCATCAGTCTATTTCAAGCTCCTTCATGACCTTCGCGATGAGGGGGCCGTCCTCGCGCCAGACGCCGCATGAGTTTACCGGCAGGAATTTCGCGCGGTCCTTTTTGGGGATGCTGTCCCTGTCCATGCGCTTCCTCATGCGGTTGGACCAGTACCCCTGGACCGCGGCGGGGGCCAGGGCGAGGAGAAGCGTCTGCACGTGAAAGCACCCGTTCACCCCCCCGACGAGCTCCTTCACCTTCCCGGTAAAACCGGCGGTGATGGTCATTCCCACGATGGGCTTCAGGCAGTCCCGCATTTCCAGGCATTCGTCGCGGGGGATCCCGGGCATCTCGGTTTCCACGTCGAGGATCTTCAGGCGCGGCCCCTCGAGATGCAGCCGCACGATCATGTGATGGAGTACGCCCGGAAATTTTTTTTCTCCGGTGAACAGGAAGTATTCTTTCAGCCTGCGGTCCACGAGCTCCCCCTCGATAATGATCGAATCGTCCCCGGCGACGTGCGTCGAAATGGAGATGTCGCGCGTATGCACCTTCTCGCCCATAAGTTCTTTCAATCCGCCCATTGCGTATCGGCCCCCTGCGTGTTCTGCGTCGATACGAGAGGCAATAAATCCGATCATCATTGTTTACAAGCAGATTTTTCCGGCGACTCATCCTGAACCGCCTTCCGGCTGCACTCGCAGGGGAATGTCAAGGAGGCGTGATTTCCGGGAAGTCCCAGTTTATAAAATGAAACCGGGGCGCCGATACACCGGCCCGCGCGAAATGGAGCTTCAGGAACATTCACGCCGTGAACCCAGCCGACAGCCTCTTGATTTCCCGGTAACGAAAGCACCCGATCGTATGGTCGTTGACCATGCCTGTTGCCTGCATGTGGGCGTATATCACCGTGGGGCCCAGGAACTTGAATCCGCGCTTTTTCAGATCCTTCGCCCACGCGGCCGCCTCGCCGGTAAAGGGCCGATAGTCTTCAAGCGTCTCGAACCGGTGCATCATGGGCGTGCCGCCCACCCACTTCCACATATAGTCCGAGAAGGAGCCGAACTCGGCGGCGACCTCGATGAAACGGGCCGCGTTGTTCACGGCCGCCGCGATTTTGGCCTTGTTGCGTACGATGCCCGCGTCACCCATGAGCCTTTTAATTTCCCCGGGGCCGTAGCGCGCGATCTTCCTGAAATTGAAATTATTGAAGGCCCTGCGGAAATTATCCCGCTTGTGAAGAACGGTGCGCCAGGACAGACCCGCCTGGAAGGCCTCCAGCACCAGGAACTCGAAGATGAGCCGGTCGTCACGGACCGGGACGCCCCATTCTTCATCGTGGTACTTCAAATAGAGGGGATCGTCGAACGTGGGCCAGGGGCACCGCTGAATTTTTTTCATCGAAGTTTTCCCGAACGAATCGTCTCGATCCCCGCCCGTAAGGGTATCGGACCCCGTCCCCGTCTTACTGAGCTTTCCCGCCTGACCGCATGTCGGCGGTGGTTAAGGTGCGCACCATTCCTTCCGATACCTTCTAATGCAGGAATACCCGGAGGAAATAAATGGCCAGTGACGAACTTCTCGTAAACGCGCTCGTAATGTCGGTGAAAAACGACATCAAGCTTGGCGGCAGGAGAGACGAAATCCTCAAGTCCCTCTCCGCGCTGGTAAACAACGAGCTTTATTCGAAACTCAAAGACAAAGTATAGAAACGCGGATACCGCCCCAGGGCGGTATCCGGCAACTCTTCCCGCGCTGCGCTCAGTCGTCGCTCGAACCGCTGCGCTCAACCCGCCTGAACTGGTCGGCCCACGCCGCGAAGGAATTCTGGTTGCGCGTCTGTATCCAGACCGTTCCCGTGCCGCTGAACCGGCACACCAAGCCCTCCCCGGACAGGAAAAGCGACTTGAGGCCGCCCACCTTGTCGATCCGGTAGCTTAATGAGGGCTCGAAGGCCACGATATGACCCGTGTCGACGATGTATTCCCCGCTTACCGCGACCTTGTGGATGGCCCCGAAGCTCGAGAAAAATACGTCCCCCGTGCCGGAGACTTTAAGGAAGAAAAGCCCCTCCCCCGCGAAGAGCGCCTTGAAGCCGCCCCACTTGCTGTCGACGGCGACTCCCGGGCTCGAGCATACGAAGGCGCCGCGCGACATGATGAGGTCCGTGGCATTCAGCGCGATATGTTCCAGATCGCCGGTGGTCGCGGGCGCGAAGTAGACCTCTCCCGGGGTTCCACCCGCGGTGAAGGTATTCACGAAAAACGATTCGCCGCCCAGCAACGATCGCTTGGCGGCCTGGAGTATGCCGCCGCGCGCCTCGGTCTTGATGGAAACGCTCGCCGACATCGCGACCATGGCGCCGGATTCGGCGACGACGGATTCTCCCGCGGCGAGCGCGATCTTCACTATGGGGAAATCGGGTTTCCCGAGTAGTTCGTGGTTCATGGCTTCCTCCTTACTGTTTTTTGGGCGGCAGTTTTTCGGCCAGCCACTTGGTAAACGCGGGTATGTTCCTCGACTGCACCCACAGCTTTCCGCTTCCCTTGAAATGGGCAACAAGCCCCTCGCCGCCCAGGAAGAAGGATTTCCAGCCGCCCAGCTTCCTGATCTCGTAGCTGAGTCCCTCCTGGAACCCGACTATATGGCCGGTGTCCACCAGTATCTCGCCCTGCACCGGCAGCTCCTCGATCCCGCCGTAGCTGGAAATGAGAAGCGGGCCGTTCCCAGTCACTTTAAGGAAGAAGAGCGATTCACCGCTGAAAAAACCCTTGAGTCCCTGGAACTTCGTGTCTATTTCCAGCGAGGGTGATCCCCCGAGGTACGAGCTCGACTGCACGAAAACCGTTCCCGCGCACTGGATAAGCCGCACGTCTCCCGGCAGCGTGGGCGCGAGCGCGACCTCTCCCGGGCCCCCGCGGGCGGTGAAGGTGTTCATCCAGAAAGACTCGCCGCCCAGGAACGCGGCCTTGAGCGACTTGAGAAGGCCGCCCTTTTTCGTCGCGCGGTGCGTCTCGATCGCCACGTTGGGCGACATGCTCATCATGGCGCCGCCCTCCGCCTGGACCTGCTCGCCGTCGGCGAGCTTGACCAGCGCCATCGCGTATGAAGGATTGTACTTGATGTCGATATTCATGGCCTCACCTCGGCAACAGTTTGCTTACCCAGCCTATGAAACCGCCGGGGACGCGGGACTGGATCCAGAGCCTGCCCTTCCCGCTGAATTCACACACCAGTCCCTCGCCCGAGAGAAAGGTCGATTTCCATCCGCCCACGCGCTTGACGTTGAATTGAAGGCTTTCCTCGAAGGCCACGATGTGTCCCGTGTCCACGGTATAGGTGCCGTCCACGTCGATGGGGATGATCGCGCCGTAGGAGGAACAGAACAGGTCTCCCATCCCCGTCACCTTGAGGAGAAAAAATCCCTCGCCGCCGAAAAGCATCCTGAGCCCGCCGAACTGGGCCTTGACGTCGATCTGGGGCGACGATGCCAGGTAGGATCCCGATTGAACGAACAGCGCCTTGCCCGTCATGGGCTGGTGAAAGACGTCGCCCACCAGCCCGGTCGCCAGGCCAATGAATCCCGCCTGCTGGCCCGCGCTGAAGATATTCACGAACAAAGATTCCCCGCCCAGGAATTTCCGCGCAACGGCCGACAGTATGCCGCTTCCGAACTGCGTCTCGATACCCAGCTGCGGGCTCATATACACCATGGCGCCTGCCTCGGTCTTCACCTGTTCGCCCGGCGCGAGCTCGAGGTGGAGCAGCGTATACGAGGGCTGGTGTTTCATTTGATATTTCATATCCGTCCCCCATGCGATATTTGAAGAGATGGTGATGGTGATCGGTAAGATCAAGGTCGGGGAAAACTCTAACCGCGTGAAAATGTAAAGTCAAGGTATTTACTTTTCAGGCGCGCGGGGGCCGATTAAAACTCGAGGTAGAGCATTGTGATGTCGTCTTCCAGGTGCGTGACGCCCGCATGGCGCATGAGATCCCGCATGATGACATCCAGCACGTCCCTCTCGCCCGATCCTATGAGCGCCTCCAGGAGGTCCCGCAGGCGCTCCTCGGAATACATGGAACCGTCCGGGCCATGCTGCTCGATCACGCCGTCGGTGAAAAAGAGGAGCCTGTCACCCGGGCCTATGGGAAACTCGATCTCGGTATACGCAGAATCCGGCATGATGCCTATCCCCGTGCCGCTGAGCTTCACCGACTCGAATTCCCCTCTCCCGCCCTTCCAAAAGAGGGGGTGATGATGACCGCCCTTGGCGAAGACCACGCCGCGCCCGTCAGCCGCGATGCGCGCACAGTAACAGGTGGCGTACACGTGGGAGAGGGTCGTGCAGAAATGTCGGTTGAGCATGCTCATGATTTCACCGGGCTTCCCCCCCGACTTTTCAAGGAAAAGCGTATACCCGCTCTTGAGCACGCCGGTGGCCAGCGCCGCGGTGATGCCGTGGCCCACGACATCGGCGATAATGATGGAGAGGCTTCCGTCCGCGAGCCTGGTCGCGT
>SCSX01000001.1 GCA_004297825.1 Spirochaetota bacterium | reverse complement strand
CCATGCCGGCCCGGTACTACATTCTGATCAACGTTGCACGCGACGGGACAATCATCGATTCAAAGACGATCGCCTGGGTATTCTCGCTTATGAAGCTTCAGTGCGAAACGGGAAGGGTGGGCAGGAATCTTTCGATCGAGGAAACCTGGATGGGATTCGATCCCGGGGAACAGGACCTGGGTACCGCAACGTCGCGGGATCGGCGGTTTCACTATTCCCGCGTCGCCCCGGATGGACGGTTCATGTCGGAACAGCCGGCGCATTATCCGTGCGCGGGCACCTTCGTGGATAAAAAGTCGGGCAAGGCCCTGTGCGTGGAACAAAACGAGAACCTGTTCGCCGTGATGTTCGGCGACCCGTGGGCCGGTATGAAATTATTGAATGAACAGCATGTCGATCTGAAGAGATCGACGTTCGGATTTTCGCTTGATGGCATACGGCATCGCGCCGAATTCCGGAATGGCATGAAAGAGCTGCATGTGACGAACGAAAAGACGGGCAGCACGACGGTTTTCGTGCGGGACCCTGCGTACCCGGTGTGGTGAACAGCTCCCCCGTCAGACCTTAAAAAAGTCCACCTTCATGCGAAGCGTTTCGGCCATCCCGGTGATCTCCTCGGCGGTCGAGGCGAGCTCCTCCGCGCCGGAGGCAATCGTCTGCGTCTTCTCGTTTATATAGCCGGAGGACTTCACGATCTCGTCCGTGGCGCGCAGGTGTTCGCCGGTCGCGTTCTTGATCTCCTCGGTCCTCGAGCGCACGTCGTCCACGATCCTGCGCATCCCCTCGTTCGCCTCGAGCTGTTCCCTCATGCTCGCCGAGATCCCGTCCATCATGCCGCTTATTGAGCTCATGCTGTCGATGATGAGACGCATCGTGTGGCCGGTCGTGTCCACGTTTTGATGGCCGCGCGTGATCTCGTCGCTGTTGACCTTGATGAGCGCCCCGATCTCCTTGAGGCTGCGCGCGGTCTGGTCGGCGAGCTTCGATATCTCGTCGGCGACTACGGCGAACCCGCGCCCGGCCTCCCCGGCCCGCGCCGATTCTATGGCCGCGTTGAGCGCCAGGAGGTTTATCTGGTCCGATATGTTGTTGATGATCTCGAGTATGCTCGACACCTTCTGCGAGCTTTCCGTGATCGTCTGCATGCTGGAATCCATGAGCCCCAGGGATTCGCTGCCCGCGCGCGCGTGTCCGGACATCTCGCCGGTGAGCGTCGTCGCGTCGCCTATGATCCTGCCCATCCGCTCGATGGAGCTCGAAAGCGCGCTCATCCTTTCCGCGAGCGTGTTCACGTTCTTGAACTCGGCGGTCGTGCTGGTCGCGATGTGTTCCATGCCCGCGGCGAGCTCCTCCGTGGTCGCGTTGACCTGCTCGACCGAGGCAGCCTGGCCCTGGGCGCTCTCCGAAAAATTCATGGTGGACGCGGAGAGCTCCTCCGACGCCGCCGCAAGGTTCTGGGCGATGCCTATGATGTCCCGCACCACACCCTGGATCTTTGCGGTGAAGGTGTTGAAATTATCCCCGAGCTCGCCGATCTCGTCGTTGCTGTTTGACTCGATGCGCGCGGTGAGGTCGCCCTCGCCGCCGGCGATGTCCTTGAGCATGGCGGTGGTTTTCTCGATGCGCCGCAGGATCAGGGTCCGCACCGACTTGATGATGAGCGCCACGAAACCGGTGCCCGTGAGCGCCAGTATTATGAGCATGAATATGCGCAGGTTCCAGATGAGATCGTTTATGACGTCGGCGTCCTTGCCCACGAAGAAGATGCCGGTCGCCTTCCCGTTCACGTCCCGGAGGGGCAGGTAGGCGGTATGATACAGCTTCCCGAGTATCGTCGCGTCGCCATAGTATTCCTTTCCCTCGCCCAGGACGGTATCGATGATCTTCTGGTGCTCGAGCTGCGTGCCGGTCAGGCGTTTGCCGTCCCGTATCAGGCTCGTCGAGATGCGCTCCGTGCCATAGAAGACTGTCGTGTCGCAGCCGAGAATCTTTTTCTGGCCGTCCACGAACGAGTCGTTCGAAAGCACGTACCCCATGGAGATCGCGCCGACGATCCTTCCCCCTTCATCCATAAGCGGCGCCCCTGCGCGTATGGAATATTTCACTACGGTGCCTTCCTCGATCCCCACGCTTCGCTGGCCATCGAACGCCTTCTTGATATTTGCCTGGTTGGATATGCTGTCCCCGAATTTTTCCGGGGAATGGGCGCGTACGAAGACGGTGCCGGTTTTATCGGTTACGACGAAATAGTCAAGATTAAACGATTTCATGGCGGTCTTGCCGACCTTGACCGCCGCGTCGCGGTCATTGGCCTGGAAGGCGCGCAGAAGGCGGGGGGAATTCTGGAACCATTCCGTCGCGGCGAGCGCAGTGTTCCTCATCGACTCGATGTTGCTCGTGGCGAGCGCGGCCTTTTCGCGCACCTCGCCCGCAAAATAGCGATCGAGCACAAACCCCACGACGACGCGCAGGCTTATTGACATGATGAGGATAAACACCACCATGAAGACGATGACGATAAGGGAGAATTTTTTGGCGATTGTCAAATCTCGGAATTTCATCGGGCCGTACCGTCGCTGCTGGAATCGAAATGCTCAAATAGCTGAAGCGTTATAAGATGAGGACAACATTGGGTGAACAGTATAACTATAGCAATCATACGCCCATGGCGCCATAAAAAATTCGATTGTCTTACGGCGGTCCCCGCGGCAGGGACCATTCATGCGTGGAGGTTTCCTTACTTTACGATACCGCATAACGTCCGTTGGGGGCGGTGCGCAAGGGGATGGCCCGCTCCATGACCCTGCACCCCGTCGCCGGGCGATCATGATACACCCCGGGGACCCGGAAACGCACGTGGAATCGGGTTCCTTCGAATGGAATGGGCGGCAGGAAGGGCCTTTTAAGCCCGGGCGGGATGCCGCGCAAAGGCCGCGTACGGACGCATGTACATAATGGAGCCCGCGAGCATGAGGGCGAGGCCGATAAACGCATAGCGGTAGTCAAGCTCGAAGATCGCCCCGCCCAGAACCCCCCCGATTCCCGATCCTAAAAATTGGAAGGAATTGAAGATGCTCATCACGGTGCCCTTGAGCCGCTGATTCGGGTAGTGCGAGACGGCGGCGGGAAGCACGGGCGCCATGATGCAGTGCCCCATGTAAAACAGGAGGAAGGCGACAAAGAGCCCCGCCGTGGATTCCCCGATTACGGCGCACAACACCCCGGCGGCCTCGCTCGCGAGCCCAAGGATCGTGACGGGCGTCGTACCGTACCGGTCGGCCTTTTTCCCGAAATAGAACATGCAGGCCGTGCCGGCGAGAGAGATGGGAACGTATATCTTCCACATGGCTTCGAGACCAATGCTCCGGTGGAAGAGGAGCGGGAGGACGAAGAACACCATGGAAAGCCCAAGGTTACCCACGAAGCCCGCCGCGTTCAGGCGCGCGAGGTCGCGGTTTTTCAGCGCGGCCAAAACGCCGTTACCCGATATTTCGATATGCTCCTCGATCCCGGATTCATGGTTTTTCAGCTGGAAGATCGTGTACAGCATGGTGACCGAGATGAGCGACGCGCACAGGTAGAAAAGGACCGGGATGCCCGCCTTCGCGGCGATGATCGGGGAAAGGGTAAAGCCGAATATGACGGAAAGCCCCATGGCAATTCCCACGTACGATAGGGCCGCCGAGCGCTTGTGCGCGGGAACGCCCTCGGTGAGCCAGGCCATGGTGACGCCGTTGATCGCGCCCGCCCCCGCCAGCACCCGCGCCCCTATAAGCTGCTGTATGCTCTTCGAGAGCCCCGAGAGGATCATGCCGGCGAGGTATACCCCCAGGCCAAGGAGCGTCACCTGCTTGCGGCCCCATCGGTCGCTCAGGCGGCCGAAGGGAACGAGGAGCGCGATCTGCACGATCCCGAACGTTCCCACCGCGAGCCCCGCGAGGGTCGGCGTGGAACCGGGGAGCTCCGTCGCGAAAATGGAAAAAACCGGGATGATCATCGAAATGCCCAGCATGCGCAGGCCCATAACCAGGCTTATGCCGGTTATAAGCTTTTTTTCGTGGGAATGGAATCCTCTTTCTTCCATGGCGTTATTGCAGGAGCCGCGCTTCCGTAATGCGTATTCAGATTGGCGGGAACCGTTGATTATTGCAGCCAGCTCACGGTGTTGTCCGGGCAATCCGCGTTTCGCCCAGGACGCATTGGGGGGGCGTGTTTCTCTTCCCGTCAATGATAATTAATGACGCCCAGCGCCGCGCGCCTGCGCCGGGGAATGCGCAGGAACCTGGAATAGTCGCCCAGCGCGACCGCCTTGTCGGCCATGCAGACCAGGTAGGATTCCGCATAACGCGGAGGCCTGGGGGTGAGGGGCCACATGTGGCGGACGATCGCGTCCTCCTCGATTGAGTTGAGCGTGAATCGCGTCCGCGCGTTCTCGAACGCCAGCGCAGGGTGGCGAAGCCCGTGCAGGCGCGGGCCCTCGGTGCGCCAGTTGTAGAAGAAGAAATCGTGGAGCAGCGCGGCGCGCGTCGCCGAGATGTAGTCGAGCCGGCGGCGCCGCGCCATCGCGTACACCATTCCCGCGACCGCGAGGCAATGGTCCTTGCGCGTCACCCTTCCATGGTGCGTGTAGAGGCCCAGCCGCTGGAAATCCTCGCTCGCGAGAATCTCCCGTATCTCGGGATGACGAAACATGTCGTCGTATCGTTTCTGTTTTCGTTTCATGGACGCTCCGCGCGCGAGAGAATTCCCCTCACTATACCGTTACTTTTCAGGGCGGACCGGAATTTTCCCCGGATTTCCCTGCGCCGTTTTCCGGCCCACGCCCGCGCGGCATTCAGGGGTCCGATATACTGCGGCCGCGGAGCGTGCGGTTCCCCCGGCAGCGATACCTGTGTCCACAGCGACGCGAAGGCCCGGCCCGGCTCCCATACCCTGCCTCCCCGGATGAGCGCATGCGTCTCGCGCACCAGCCGCGCCGATGCGCCCGCCGCCCCCGACGAATAGAAGAGATCGACCGCCATGACGGCCCCCGCCGCCAGGCTGAACATGAAGGTGAGCGTGGAATCGGCCCTGGCCATGAGGCGCACCGTCACCGGGTACACGGTGTTCTCGAAAATGAGCGCGAGCACCACCCAGTAGAGCGAGAATCCCGGGCACACGTGGCCCCGGATATTGAAGCGCTCGTCGCGGTAGTCCCACAGGCGCCTTCCGAAGAGGCGCAGCATCGCCTCGCCCACGGCCAGCTCGAGCAGGGATATGGAGAAAAAGTACACGGCCATGCGCGCGGTGAGGGAGAAATCCGCGGTAAGCGCGCACACGGCGAGGATCACGATTGCGCCGGTCCCGTACAGCGGGACATACGGGCCCCTCAGGAACCCGGGATTCACAAAGGCGCGCGCGTTCACGGAGCGGTAAAAGGATTCGATGCACCAGCCGCACATCGAGTAGAAAATAAATAGAAACGCCAGTGTCCGCGGGTCGTACTGCATCCGTCCCCCATTCAGATAGTGCGATTTTTTTTAAGACCGGCAAGTAAAAGGCCTATGGCGCGGTCGATATCATCCCTTATGCTCTCAAAGGGCCCGGAGGGAATCCGGAACCGGAGCGCGCGTTCAAGCCCCCGGACCATGCACAGCAGCGCATCGGCGGTCTGGGCGGGATCGGCATCGGCAATGCTGTCCGCTTGGCGCGCCTCGCCCACCAGCCGCGATATGAGCGATTTTTCGCGGCCGTCAAGCTCGCCCGTGAGGGCCTCCCCCTCGGGTGAATCGTCGAGCGCGAGCACAGTGAGCCCGGGGTTCGCGCACAGGAACCGGAAATGCTCGTGCACCACGGAGCGGATCTTTTCCACCGGATCGGAGAATTCGCGAAAGACCCCCTCCAGCCGCTCGTCGAACCTGCGTATTTTTTCCCGGATGAGCTCCCGGACGATCCCTTCCTTGCTGCCGTAGTAATTGTACAGGGTTCCCTTCGCGACGCGGGCCGCCCGCGCGATCTCGTCGACCCCGGTTTTTCGCATGCCGAAACGCGCGATCAGGTGTTCCGCTGCCTCAAGTATCCGATGATGCTTCTGTTCTTTCATTTTGAACTTTTGTACCGATTCGGTATAAAATAATATCGGACCCCCATATTTGTCAACAGTTACTTTGGAAAAAATGTCGGTTTTTTAGGTCGCCGGCACGGGAAGCAGCGGAAAAAGTGCTTGTCATTTCAGCCACTCGGATTTCAATAGACCCGAAAATGGCCTCAACTATAGTGATTAATTAAATAAGAACATATCTGTTTTGTCTGAATATATTAATTTTAGGTGTCTATGGCGCTCATAAAACGGGTCCTCATAAGTCTTTCGGATAAAACCGGCGCGGTGGAGTTCGCCCGCGAGCTTGCCTCGTTCGGGGTGGAATTCCTGTCGACCGGCGGCACCGCGAAGATGCTGCGCGAGGCGGGCCTGGCGGTTACGGACGTGTCCGAGTATACCGGGTTCCCGGAAATGATGGACGGCCGCGTGAAGACGCTGCATCCCAAGGTCCACGGCGCGCTTCTGGGCCTCAGGAACAATCCAGAGCACGTGCGGGTCATGAAAGAGCACGGCATCGAACCCATAGACATGATCGTCATCAACCTCTATCCCTTCAAGCAGGCTATCGCGAAGCCCGGCTGCACGCTGGAGGACGCCATCGAGAACATCGATATTGGCGGCCCCGCAATGCTCAGGTCTTCCGCGAAGAATAACGAGAGCGTGACCGTACTCATCGATCCGGCGGATTACCGCCCGGTGCTCGATGAAATGAAGAAAAGCGGCGGAAGCGTGTCCGCGCGCACCAACTTCCGGCTCGCGGTCAAGGTTTTCAGGAGCACCTCCGAGTACGACAGGATGATCGCCGATTACCTGTCGCAGCGGAGCGAGGGCTGACGCACAAATCCGTCTTGGAGTATTCTGGGTGTGACAAGGCAGCGCCCACTGGCCGTGACGACTGCCCGCACTCATGTACAATAATTAAATATTTTATCGGAGGTCATAGATGGCAGAAGTCACCTTAAAGGAAATCTATCCGGTTCCCGAAAGTTTCAGACAGAAGGCGTATGTAAAGAGCAGGGCCGATTACGAGAAGATTTGGAAAGAGTCCCTTGCCGATTCAGACGCGTTCTGGGCGAAAAAAGCCGAGGAGTACGTTACCTGGTTCAAGAAGTGGGACAAGGTCAATGCTTCGAACTACGGCAAGACCACGGAGGAGCTCAAGGTTTCCTGGTTTGTCGGCGGGAAACTGAATGTTTCCTACAACTGTCTTGACAGGCATCTCGAAAAGAGAGGGGACCAGGTCGCAATCATCTGGGAAGGCAACGATCCCAGCGAGACCAGGAAGCTCACCTACAAGGAAATGCACACCGAGGTATGCAAATTCGCGAACGTGCTGAAGAAGTACGGCGTCAAGAAAGGCGACCGCGTCACCCTGTTCCTCCCCATGATTCCCGAGCTCGCGATAGGCATTCTTGCCTGTACGCGTATCGGTGCAATCCACTCGGTAGTATTTGGCGGGTTCTCGGCCGAGGCGCTTCGCGACCGTATCGTCGACTGCGACAGCCGTGTGGTCGTATCCTGCGACGGTACCATGCGCGGGGCGAAAGCCGTTCCCCAGAAGGACAATGCCGACGCCGCGATCGCACAGAGCCCGAATGTCGGTCTCCATATCGTGGTTAAGCGCGTGGGCGACAAGGTTGCCGTAAAGTGGAACGACAAGATCGACAAGTGGTGGCACGACGAGATGGCAACGGCGAGCGCGGACTGCAAGCCCGAGGAAATGGACGCGACCGATACCATGTTCATTCTTTACACATCGGGTTCCACCGGAAAACCCAAGGGCGTTGCGCACGCAACCGGCGGATATCTCACCTACGTGGCATATACCCACAAGATGATTTTCGACTACCATGACGGCGACGTCTACTGGTGTACCGCCGACATCGGCTGGGTTACGGGTCACTCCTACATCGTGTACGGTCCGCTCGCCAACGGCGCGACCTCCGTCATGTTTGAAGGGGTTCCGTCCTATCCGGATTTCGGCCGCTTCTGGGCCGTATGCGAAAAGCACAAGGTCAACATTTTCTACACCGCCCCGACTGCCATCCGCGCGATCGCGAAGGAAGGCGACAGCTGGGTGGACAAGCACAACATCAAGTCCCTCCGCCTCCTCGGTTCCGTGGGCGAGCCCCTGAACCCCGAAGCGTGGAACTGGTACTACAACAAGATCGGCCGCGGCGAGTGCCCCATCGTGGACACCTGGTGGCAGACCGAGACGGGCGGCATCCTCATTACCCCGCTGCCCGGCGCGATCGACATCAAGCCCGCAATGGCGACCGTTCCCTTCTTCGGCGTCGAGCCTTCAATCGTTGATGACGGCGGCAATCCCCTCGAGGGCATATGCGAGGGCAACCTCTGCATCAATCGTTCATGGCCCGGCCAGATGCAGGGCGTCTATGGCGATCCGAAGAGGATGTTCGACACCTACTTCAGCCAGTTCCCCGGCAAGTATTTCACCGGTGACGGCTGCCGCCGCGATAAGGACGGGTATTACCAGATCACCGGCCGCGTCGACGACGTTATCAACGTATCCGGCCACCGCATGGGTACCGCGGAAGTCGAGTCCGCGCTTGTTTCGAACCCGAAGGTTGCCGAATCGGCCGTCGTCGGTTATCCGCACGAGATCAAGGGTCAGTCAATCTTCGCCTTCGTGACGCTCAAGACCGGCGTGGAAAAGACCGACGAACTCAAGAAAGAGCTTATCGCGCACGTGCGCAAGGAGATTGGCCCCATCGCGACTCCGGAAATCATCCAGTGGGCGGACGGACTTCCCAAGACCCGCTCCGGAAAGATCATGCGCCGCATCCTCAAGAAGATTGCCGCCGCCGACTTCAACAAGTCCGGCTACGGCGACATTTCCACTCTTTCCGATCCTTCAGTGGTCGATTCCCTCATGGACGACGCGAAGAAGATATTCGGGAAGTAAGATTTTTTAACCTGCATCACACGGGGGTTCGGATGCAAATCCGAGCCCCCGTTTTTTATGCGCGCAATAATGAAGGCGCACAAACGTTTGTGCGCCTTCATTATTGACTTCATTATTGGCTTGCGTATACTTCCCCGGCCCCTTATCGTGCTCCACAGCCTGAGGCCGAACCGCTATGACAGCCCTTGAATACATCTTGAACGACCTGCCGGATTACTTTATCTTTTTCGCGGGCGGGTACGCGATAGTGTTTTCCGCAGGGCAGCTCCTGGTGACGCCGCGAAGGCGTGCGAACTGGAACCTGGCCGCGCTTTTTTCCTGCCTGGGAATCGTGCTCTGGCAGACAGGGATCATCACCGCGGGTGCCGCGTTCCGGGTTCCCCTGGCGCTCGCCTTTCACGTGACGCTCATGTTCATGCTTTCGCCGCTTCTCTTCTTCGCCTACCATCTGGTCATACTGCCGGAAGAGGCACTTCCCGCACGGAAGGCGCTCCTGCTGCTCCCAACGGCCTGCGCGGTCACGGCGGATGCGGCCTACCTGCTGATCGGATCCGATGAGCGGATCCGACTGATCAAGGACCTGTTTGTCGTGGGCGCCCCGCATGTCGTTTTTGTAAAGCTCCTTTTTATCGGTGCGGCAGCGCAGATATCGGTATATCTCGGGTTCCTCTATGTGAGGCTGCGCGGGCTTGGAAAGGTGGATGAGCACATGGGAATTCTCAAC